>USET01000039.1 GCA_900553765.1 uncultured Mycoplasmatota bacterium | reverse complement strand
CCGATGCAATAGATAAATAGCAATATGAAGGTGTGATGTATAGGTGTTGAAAAATAATAAAAAACAAAATTTAATCGATTCAAAGTCAATAGAAGAAAAATTAAAGCAAGTGTCTATCAAAGAATATGAAAAAGTAAAAGAGGTTATTTTAATTTCTGATGAGAACAAAAACAAATTGGTAAGTGATTTAGAAAATTATCCTCATGCTTTTGTTTTAGCTTGTGCGATGGATAGACAAATTAATGCTGATAGAGCTTGGTCTATACCTTATGAAATAAAACAGGCTTTAGGAGATTTTTCTATAGATACTTTGTATCATGTCACTTTAGATGAATATAAAAGAATATTTAATGAAAAAAAACTACATAGATTTAACGATGATATGGCAACAGTTTTTTATAAAACTGTCCAAAAAATTGTTGAAGAATATAACAGTGATGCTTCTAATATATGGGAAGGAAATCCTAGTAGTGCGACAGTAGTGTCACGATTTTTAGACTTTGATGGCATCGGAATTAAAATTGCCACCATGGCGACCAATATACTTGCTAGAAATTTTAAAATACCATTATCTGATTATTATTCTATAGATATATCTCCAGATATTCATGTGAAACGGCTATTTAAGCGAATGGGATTGATTAAGAAAAAAGACATGAACAATATAGATAAGATAATTTATAAGGCACGTTCTATCAATCCTGAATTTCCAGGTGTTATAGATTTAACTTGTTGGAAATTAGGAAGAACTATCTGTAGGCCCAAAGATCCAAGATGCAATCAATGTATACTTAAGAATGCATGTCCTAAAGTAATTGATTTGGATGATATTTAATATTAAGATAATGAATTATGGAGTTGATGATAAATGAATAAAGGAATATTGTTATCCAACATAGATAAAATTCATACTACCAAAATGGGTGTTGATAGAATTAAAAAAATTTCAACTGAAAATAAAGAATGAAAAAGATAGAGTAAACTAACAGTCGAGTGCTCAAATCTATTTTTATAGTATAATAGTGTTGAGGTGAGAGATATGGATAATAATAAAATTGGAAAGTTTATTGCATCCCTTAGAAAAGAAAAAGGCTTAACACAACAAGAACTTGGAGCTAAATTATTTGTTACTGATAAAGCTGTTAGTAAATGGGAACGAGGGTTAAGTTTGCCAGATATTAGTCTTCTTGAAAAGTTAGCGACAGAATTAGGTACGGATATTTATAGTATTTTACAAATAGAACAGAAGAATCATGTCGATGTAGAAAAAATATTAAATGAAGAAAGACGAAAATTAAAAAAACAGGTCATAAAAAAGACGATCTTAATCATGCTACCTTTTTTCATAATTTTAAGTGTTGTCTTATTTAAACTGATTCCGTTTGGCTATGATGTCATTCCTATTAGATATACGCATAACGAGGATAAGTTAATTCATCTTGGAATACCTAAGTTTTCATGGCACTTGGAGAATTATGAAGATAGTTACTCGTATAAAAGTTTTAGGGGGCAAAACATTCTAAAAAGTGAGATGAAAAATTATTTGAATACGTTAGAACATATCGCTTGCAATGATACAACTTATTATTACGATAGTGATGCAGATGTAACGGTTGCAAATTATTCTGTAACAGGAAACATACTTTATAATACAGCAAGTTACAATATTAAAAATGGCAATTATTGTGATCAGTTGCAAATTAAAGAATATAAAGAAAAATTAGGAATGTTGAATACAATACGGACTTTGAATGACGAAGAATCAGAATTGTCAATTTATTTTATCCCTTCTCTAAAAAAGGAAGATGGCCGTAACAAATGGCTAGCGTCTCTTAAGATTTATTATGGTAATGATGAAAGTACGGTGTTAGAAGCGTCCAATGGAACATTTGAGATAAAGGAAGATGAACTTGTCTATTATAGAACTGAGATTTCAGAACAAAAGAGCGGTTTAGAAATACCGAATGTTTCAACGTTTGTCATTAAAGATAAGAATCTAATACTCAAAGAAAATTATTTAGATGATTACGAAAAGGGAATCATCTTAAAATAGGTGATAGATTATGAAAAGAAGATTGAATCAAATCAAAGAAAATATACTTATATATGATTTCGTTTTTATTGGCGTGAACCTAATTTTAAGTTTTATTTTGTACTTGATGAACATCAGATTCAGAACGTGGATGATCATAGTAATCAGTTTTGTATCTGTAGTTGGGTTTGTTGTAGGAATACTTCAACAAATATATAAGTCGACGGAAAGTAAAAAAGTTATTATTACGATTTCTATATTAAGTTTTATATTCATGGCAACATTGATCTTTGTTTCGTTTCCTTTTATTAAGATAGGTTTGTTATTTAGTTATCGACCTGAACATACGGTAGTGTTAGATGGAAAAAAATATGTAGCAGTTGTGAGATCATTTCTTCATGTCGATGTAGATTATTATGACTACTATGGACCATTACTCATGGGAACGAAGGTAAGAGTGCACGGTGATTTTGGAGAAGGCGATTTTGATCCATTTGAACATCCAAACAGTGCGGATCAAGTAGAGTATACGTATTATGATAAGAATGGGAAAATAAGAGCAAAAAGAATGGAAACTTTTATAAAAGATAAAGATGGAAAGATCATTGATCGTATAAAAAATGATATAAGTGGAGATGATAAATTTAACGAAAATGAAAATTACATATTACCAGAGGACGGAGAAGTATTATACGAAAAGAAGTTTGATCAAACGATATTAAGATTTTCTAAAATAGATAATGTATTGGGGCAAAATATGTTGGTGCATGTAATTAAAAGTAAAGATGATGGAGAAAGTTTTTATGTCGTATCTGAAGATCCGATTCAAGTAAGCAATGAAGCAAAATTTGTCTTTCTTAGTAAGACGCTAGGATTTGCAGTTTCGACAGGAAATATTGATTTAAATAATAATAACCAAGGACTGATGGTTACAAATGATGGTGGTAAGACATTTACATCTGTCAATGTGGAATACGAAAATCCAGATGTCGATTATATCACGATAGAAAAAATACCTTATTATGAAAAAGATAGTTTAAAAATGAAGTGCTCTGTTTATCAATTGAATTCAAATAGAGATGGTTACGAAGATAAAGAAATAACATTCATCAGTAATGACAACGGATTGCATTGGCAGCAACTAAGTGAAAATCAGTAAGAATTGGAGCCGTCATATGAATTCAGATGATAACGAATATATTGAAAATGAAAAAGGTAAGAAGATAAATTGTTAATAAAAAGGGCATAATTGCAAGCGACTGTTGATAGCATAGATGAACAGAAAGTAGTATACTAGTGCTGGAGGGAAGAAAATGAATTTAGGAAATCATTTAATGCAAGCGAGAAAAAAAGCAGGACTATCACAAGAAGCTGTTGCAGAAAAATTAGGAGTAAGTAGGCAGACAATTTCAAAGTGGGAAACAGATGAAACTGTGCCAGATATTTATCAATCTAAGAAATTAGCAAAATTATACCATCTTTCCTTGGATGAGAGGCAAGGGCAGAGCAGTCATCGGCAAAACCGCCGGAACATCGAAAAAAGGCCGCATCCGGTTTGAATATAAAAAATACAGATGAAAAAAAAGAAGCTAAGGTGGATTGGACCAATGCTTGGAGTAAGAAGTATCCTGTGTTGGCGACGTATCAGCAAGTAGTTAATATCGATGGATATGCGAGTGTGATACGCAAGATGTTAGAGCAACTGAAGATGGATTATGGATACAATGATTTAGATAGTATGTTAGTTTTAAAAGATATTTTATATCACGAATGGAAAGATCATAAATAATGATTTGAAAAAGAAGAGGAGTACGCTATGTATCAGAAAACTTATTGCTCGCCCTTAGGAACAATTTATATGAAAAGTGATGGAACTTATTTAACTGGTCTATGGTTTCATGGTTCGAGAGACGATTTCAAACATGCAGGAACTTTCGAAGAACAGGAACTACCGATATTTGATGAAACCAAAAGATGGCTAGATATATATTTCAGTGGGCAAAATCCAGATTTTACACCAAAGTATAAAGTAGCAAATTTAACTCCGTTTCGAAAGCAAGTCATCGATATTATGAATACCATACCGTATGGTGAGGTAATTACTTATCAAGACATTGCAGAAGCGATAGCAAAAGAAAGAGGATTAAAGAAAATGTCTGCACAAGCTGTTGGGGGAGCAGTCGGTTGGAATCCAATTTGTATCATTATTCCATGTCATAGAGTTGTCGGAAAGAATGGTAGTTTAACTGGTTATGGTGGAGGAATACAAAATAAAGTAAAACTACTTGAGTTAGAAAAACAAGATATGAGTAAATTTACTATTCCTAAGAAAGGAACGGCACTATGAGACGATGTAAATGGTGTAATTTAAAAAATCCAAAGTATGTGACATATCACGATCTAGAATGGGGAAGATTAAATCTCGATGATAAGTACTTATTTGAAATGTTAATTTTAGAATCGTTTCAAGCAGGGCTTTCATGGGAATGTATATTAAATAAGAGAGAGGACTTCCAAAAGGCATATGATCATTTTGATATAGATAAAGTCTGTGCGTACGATGAAACCAAGATAAAAGAGTTAGAACAAGATTCAGGAATTGTCAGAAATAAAAGAAAGATCAAAGCGAGTGTTCAAAACGCGAAAGTATTTCGACAATTACAAATTGAATTTGGATCGTTTGCTCGCTATTTAAAGAAGTTTACGAACGATGTAATATTATATGAATTTGATAAAACGACCAATGATTTATCAGATAAGATTTCATCAGATTTAAAAAAAAGAGGAATGTCTTTTGTTGGAAGTACAATTATCTACTCATTTTTACAGGCAATTGGGATCATTAACTCCCACGAACCAGGATGTGATTTATACAAAAAATAGCTATACTAGTGCTTATGTTATTTAAAATAAGTATTATTATCATGTAAGTTACGAATTATGAAAATTGATAGAATAGGTGTTTATACATCTATTTTTTTATAAAATGAAAAAAACTATTGACTTAAAGACTACTTTAACTTTTATAATAAAGATAGAAAGGAGTAAAGGTATGGCTTACAAAGTTACAGAAGTTGCAAAAATGATGGGAGTTGCTCCATCAACTCTACGTTATTATGATCAAGAAGGATTGCTCCCCAATGTGAAGAGAGTCAATGGAATTCGTATGTTCGAAGACGAGGATTTTAAATGGTTGAGAGTATTAAACTGTTTAAAAAATACGAATATGCCAATCAAAAAGATTAAAGAGTATGTAGATCTCGCACAAGAAGGGGATACGACACTAAAAGAACGTCAGAAGTTGATTCTAGAGCAAAAGCAAAACATCTTGGATCAAATTCAACAATTTCAATATTATTTGCAAGAGATCGAATATAAAGAATGGTACTATCAAGAAGCGATCAAACGAGGAAGTGAAAAAGAAGTATACGATTCGATTCCTGATCATGCAACTTTTGAAATTGATAAGATACCAAGATAAAAAAAGGTGATAACATGAATAAAAAAGTAATAGGTTTTATTGTCACAATATTCGTTGTAGTAATTGGAATAACTGCGTGGTTCTTATTAACATCAGAAAATTCTTCAAGTACAGAAGAGAGAAAACAAAGTATCAATGGGAATGTTTCTGAAAATGAAAATGTAGCAATCGTCTATTTTTCAGCAACAGGAAATACTAAGATGGTTGCACAGTATATTCAAGAGAAAACGGGAGGAACATTATTCGGAATCGAACCAGAGGAAGAATATACGGATCGTGATTTAGATTATAATAATGATGATTGTAGAGCAAATGAAGAGCAAAATGATCCAAGTGCAAGACCAAAAATTAAAAATACGATCGATCTTTCTTCTTATGATATCGTTTATTTAGGATATCCAATTTGGTGGGGAGATGTACCTAAAATTATTTTAACTTTCTTAGATGAGACAGATTTATCAGGTAAAACAGTAATACCATTTTGTACATCAGGTGGATCTGGAATTGAAACGAGTTTAGATACATTAAAAAATTATAATAGTGATATACACTGGATAGACGGTGAAAGATTATCGACATCGAAAGAAGATGTTACAGACTGGTTAAATGGATTAAAGTATTGATAGGGGGGGGAACATTATGAGTAAAATTTTAGTAAGCTTTTTTTCAGCATCAGCAGATAGAGTAACAGAACAAGTCGCACAAAAAATATCGAAGGAATTGGATGCTGATTTATTTGAAATTGTACCAACAGATCCATATACATCTTTTGATTTAGATTGGAATGATAAAGAAAGTAGATCGTCGCTTGAGATGATGGATCCGAAGGCAAGACCTAAAGTGAAAGATAAAATAGAACATATAGAAATGTATGATAAAGTAGCGTTAGGTTTTCCTGTCTGGTGGGGAGTTGCACCACGTGTTGTTAACACATTTTTAGAGGAAAACAATTGTATCGGAAAGAAAATTTATGTTTTTGTGACAAGCGGTGGATCATCTTCGACGGGAAGTTATGAAGACTTAAAAAGAACGTATCCAAACCTTGTTTTTGTAAATCATAGAAGATTTACAGGGAATGAGACAAAAGAAGATTATATTACTTGGATCAATGAATAGGGGGATTTTTATGGAAAAAATAAACTATGGAGATATGAAAGAGATTCATATCAAAAAAGAAGATATTGTTTTAACGGAAGAATGGGATAAAGTATTTCCAAAAAGTGACGAAGTGAATCACAAGAAAGTAACTTTTGTAAATCATTTTGGAATTACATTAGCAGCAGATCAATATGAACCAAAAAATTATGAAGGAAAACTCGGTGCGATTGCAGTATGTGGTCCATATAGTGCTGTAAAAGAACAAGTATCAGGAAGATATGCGCAGGAGATGGCAAGACGTGGGTTTCTAACGATTGCTTTTGATCCTTCTTTCTATGGAGAATCTGGGGGAACTCCGCGTTATATGAATTCTCTTGATTTTGCAGTAGAAGATTACGAAGCAGCAATTGATTATCTTTCTACCTTAGATAATGTAGATCCAAATAAGATTGGTATTATCGGTATTTGTGGATGGGGAGGATTCGCTTTACAGACAGCATCGATCGATACGCGTATTAAGGCGACATTGACATCTACGATGTACGATATGACAAGAGTATCATCTTATGGATATAACGATGTAAATGACGAAGATACAAGATACCAAGCACGTGTAGAATATAGTAATAAAAGAACGGAAGATTACAAAAATAAAACGTATACATTACTTGGAGGAAATCCAGAAGTAGCACCACAGGATGCACCGCAATTTTTAAAAGATTATGTCGCTTTTTATAGACATCGAGGATATCATAAAAGATCTTTAGGATCTAATGACGGGTTCGCATACTCTGTTATGAGTTCACTATTGAATACACACATATTAGAATATACAAATGAGATTCGAAGTGCCGTACTTATGATACATGGGGAAAAAGCACATTCTTGTTATTTTAGTAAAGACGCATATCAAAATATGATAGAAAATAGTCAATATACAGATAACAAGGAACTTATGGTGATTCCAAACGCAGTACATTGTGATTTATACGACAACTTGGATGTGATTCCTTTTGATAAAATAGAAACATTCTTTAAAACATATTTGGGGTAGAAAGAAAGATAGGCAAACTATCTTTTTTCGTGTATAATAAAGACAGAAACAGGTGATGGATTTATGGAACAGACATCATTATTTGATTTACCCGCTAGTGAACCATTGGCGTCTCGCATGAGACCTACAAAATTAAGTGAAATTGTCGGTCAAACACACTTGTTAGGAGAAAATAAACTGCTCAGAAAAATGATTGAAAGTGACAATGTATCGTCTATGATATTCTGGGGTCCTCCTGGGGTTGGGAAAACGACGATTGCACGTGTGATCGCTCATGAAACGAAATCTAGATTTATTACTTTTTCAGCGGTAACTTCAGGAATTAAAGAAATTAAGAAAGTGATGGAAGATGCTGAAAACAATAAAAAATTAGGAATTAAGACGATTTTATTCGTAGATGAGATTCATCGATTTAATAAAGCACAACAAGATGCCTTTTTACCATACGTTGAAAAAGGATCTATTATATTGGTTGGAGCGACGACGGAAAATCCATCTTTCGAGGTCAATAATGCCTTGTTATCAAGATGTAGGGTATTTGTACTAAAAGAGTTATCAAGTGAGGATATTTTGAAACTTTTAAAAAGAGCTCTTTCTGATGAAAGAGGTTTTGGTAGTGAAAGTGTCGATATATCAGAAAAACAGCTCGATATCATTGCAAAGTTTGCGAATGGAGATGCAAGAGCGGCGCTTACAACTCTTGATATGATTGTAACCAACGCTGATACTGATAAACACGGAAAAGTAATCGTGACAGACGAATCTATGGAAGAATGTCTCACCAAAAAGACACTCTTATATGATAAGAATGGAGAAGAACACTATAATATTATCTCTGCTCTTCATAAATCGATGCGAAATAGTGATCCGGATGCAGCAGTCTATTGGCTTGCACGAATGTTAGAAGCAGGGGAAGATCCAATTTATATCGCAAGAAGAATTACGAGATTTGCATCAGAAGATATTGGCCTTGCTGATACAAACGCTCTCAATGTGGCGATCAATGTATATCATGCATGTCATTTTATCGGTATGCCAGAGTGTAATGTGCATTTAACAGAAGCGGTAATTTACATGTCACTCGCACCAAAATCGAATGCATGTGATATCGCTTATCAAAAAGCAAGTGCGGATGCTAAAAAGATGCTCGCAGAACCTGTTCCACTAGTTATTCGTAATGCACCAACGAAACTGATGAAGGAATTAAATTATGGAAAAGGATATCAATTCGCACACGATTATAAAGAAAAGTTAACGACGATGGAGTGTTTACCACCAACTTTAAAAGGAAAAGAATATTATCAGCCAGGAACATATGGTAATGAAGCTCGATTGAAAGAAAGACTAGAGCGAATTAAAGAATGGAAGAGAAGACATAGAGAGGGAGAAAAATAAAAAATGAAAAAAATATGTAAGATGCTTCTTATTGCTACGATTATGGGTACAATAGGAATACAGACGATATTAGCAAATCCTTATCAACAAACAGGGCCATATGGAACAAACTGTACTTGGTATGCATGGCAGATGGCTTATGAAAAAGCAGGTGTTGTACTTCCAGGTTGGGGCAATGCCAAAAATTGGTATCAAGATGCACTTAATTCAGGATATAGTGTCGGAACAACACCACGTGCTAATTCTATTGTTGTATGGGGAGGATGGACAGCTTATGGACATGTTGGATATGTAGAATCTGTCGCTGGAAATGTAATACGAGTTTGGGATTCAACAGGACCATGTATCGATGAAACATCGCCAGAATATGTAGCATGTATTCAAAATGGAGTAAGTGAAGAAACAGATAGACAGTGTCGCCAAAATGCAAAGAAAGTAGCATGTGAGT
>USET01000038.1 GCA_900553765.1 uncultured Mycoplasmatota bacterium | reverse complement strand
AGAGTGTTCATCAAACGCTCCCTTTTGTACGTTTGGACAACTTAAAATTTCAATTAAAAATTGAATCGATTTTTTTAACATTCCCGGTTCTGTATACTTCTCATCTAAAAAACTAGCGGACAACGTCGTCATCATGTAATTTCCGGAACGATACGTATCCATCTGACAAGAAAAGCCATACAGATTTTCCGTCATCATTCCCATATATCTTCTAGATGGATGCTTTTCTGTAGATTCTAAAAGAACGTTTCCAAGTAAATTTCGAATCGTAATTTCCTCGGGAACGAGAGGTCGTTTCAGACAAACTTTGATCGTTACCGTCTTGAATTTTTCAGTATGAATCACGTGTAAGTGATATGGTAAAAGCTCATATTTTTTGTATTCCATAAGTCACCTCTTTTTTAGTATACGTCAAACTCTTGTTTTTATAAGATACTTTCTAAAACTAACTCCATCATTTTAGTAAAACTTTTTTGTCGTTCTATGCTAGATGTTTCTTCCTTTGTTTCTAAGTTATCAGAAACAGTTAAAACACAAGCAGCTTGTTTTCCACAGACTTTCGCATTTTGAAAGAGTGCAAAGCTCTCCATTTCCACAGCCAAACAACCTTTTTCTGTGTATAACTTTTTATAATCTAATGGTTTTGCATAATAAAATACGTCGCTAGAATAAACAGCTCCAACATGCACAGGTAAATTCATCTTGTTAGCAACTTCTTTTAAATGCTCGTTTACAGCAGGTGTTCCATACAAAACTTTATCCATAGACCCAGCCTGCATCTTTGCATAAGTCGACTCTGAATAACAATGATCAACTATGATCACGTCATATAAATTAAGATCTTTCGTATAAGCTCCACAAGATCCGATGCGAATAATCGTATCGACATCGTATTCTGTAAATAATTCATAAGAATAAATCCCCATACTTGGCATTCCCATTCCACTTGCCATGACTGTTATTTTCTTTCCTTTGTAACTTCCTGTATACGCATACATTCCTCGTACCTGATTTACAAGTACAGCGTCCTTTAAATAGTGATCTGCGATAAATTTAGCGCGGAGTGGGTCTCCAGGCATAATCACGATTTTTGCAATATCTTCTTTTTTTGCTTCATTATGTGGTGTCATATTTCACTCTCCTTATATTATGTATTATATCATGAATTTAAAAGATACCAAATGTTTCCACTCTATTTTTACATTCTCACACAATGAAAAATAGAAGTCACACAACTTCTACTTTCCTTCTTTTTTTCTTCTTTCCTTCTCTTTTTTCCAATGTTTTTGAATCGTCTCAACAACTTTATCGTACTCTTTTTTATCCTTGAAATTTGCTCTACGATAGCGTACTGTAATTCCACTGCGCGTTGTATAAACTAGAATCATATAACGAGCATTGACAACTTTCGTCACTTGATCCCAATGTGTCATAGATTCTTCGCCATTCAAAATTTCCAAAATTCCATCTTTATCGATCGTACATTCAAAGGTTCCATAACGTTTGCTAGATTGTTTATCACTCTTAGCCATATGCATTTTCATAAATATTTTACTAAAGATAATAAGGAAGACTAACAAAATGACAAATCCAATTAAATATAGTAAGAATGCCATTCCTAAATTATACTTAATCAAATTCATACTAATTGTTAAATAAAGAATTGTATATACGCATAAATAGAATGTATTCATACGAATATATGATTCTTTCATCAATCTCTCTACGATATCTCTCGTCATAATATACTTAAATTTCATACCTCTCACCCTTTCAATAGTGGTCTTAAATATTGACCCGTATAACTTTCTTTTACCTCTGCGACTTCTTCCGGTGTTCCAGTCGCTACGATTTCTCCACCCATATTTCCTCCTTCTGGACCTAGATCGATAATATAATCGGAAACTTTAATGACATCTAAGTTGTGTTCTATGACTACTACTGTATCTCCATTATCCACTATTCTTTGCAAAATTACAAGTAGTTTTTTAATATCTTCTGAATGTAATCCCGTTGTTGGCTCGTCTAAAATGAATAAACTTTTCCCTGTAGGCTTCTTTTGAAGCTCTTTTGCAAGTTTCACTCTTCCCGCTTCTCCACCAGATAAAGTAGGAGCACTTTGACCAAGTTTTATATAAGATAATCCAACATCTGCAAGCATTTGTAACTTTGCTTTTACCTTAGGAATGTTTTCGAAAAATTCGATTGCCTCTTCGACACGCATCTCTAATACATCGTAAATACTCTTTCCTTTGTATTTGATTTCCAGTGTCTCTCGATTGTATCTCGTTCCTCCACAAACTTCACAAGGAACGTAAACATCAGGTAAGAAATGCATCTCGATTTTCTTGACACCATCTCCCCAACAAGCCTCGCAACGTCCTCCTTTGACATTGAATGAGAATCTACCCTTATCGTATCCTCTCATCTTAGCTTCTTTCGTCTGAGTAAACACTTCACGAATATCGTCGAATACACCTGTATACGTTGCAGGGTTACTTCGCGGTGTTCTTCCAATTGGCGTCTGTGAAATATCGATGACTTTATCGATATTTTCTAATCCTTTAATCGCTCTAAACTTTCCTGGTTTTTCTTTAGATTTATACAAATTAGAAGCGACTGCTTTATATAAAATTTCATTGATCAAACTACTCTTTCCACTTCCAGATACTCCCGTTACACAAGTAAACGTTCCAAGTGGAATCTTCACGTTGATATTCTTGAGGTTGTTTTCCTTCGCACCTTTAATTTCGATAAATTTCTTATTTCCTTTACGGCGCTTTTCCGGAACTTCGATCTTTCTTTTTCCAGACAGATACATTCCAGTTAAACTATTTGGATTTTTCATTACCTCTTCAGGAGTTCCTTGTGCGACAATTTGTCCACCATGTTCTCCTGCCGCAGGTCCGATATCGACTAAATAATCACACGCTAACATCGTATCGGTGTCGTGTTCTACGACGATCAATGTATTTCCAAGATCACGCATTTCTAACATAGAATTGATCAAACGATTATTATCTCTTTGATGGAGTCCGATACTTGGTTCATCTAGTACGTATAATACACCTGTTAAACGTGATCCAATCTGTGTCGCCAAGCGAATTCTCTGCGCTTCTCCACCCGACAAGGTTCCAGCACTACGATCGAGTGTAAGATACTCCAATCCAACATTGATTAGGAAACTTAATCGAGATTCGATCTCTTTTAAAATCAAACGAGAGATTTCTGCTTTTTCTTTACTCAATTTTAAATTTGTCAAGTAATCGTATAGATCACGAATGCTTAATTGCGTTATTTCATAGATATTCTTCTTTCCAACCAAGACAGATAAAACAGAAGAATCTAATCGTGCCCCATGGCAAGTAGGACATGGAAGTTCAGTCATGAAATTTTCGATCCAATCACGTACCCAACCACTCTTCGTTTCCATATAACGACGTTCTAAATTTGTAATTACTCCCTCGTAAGGACGTGTCGTCTTTCTCGTATTTCCAGATTTTGATACATAGTGAAATTCGATAGGATCTGGTGATCCATAAAGAATGATATCTAAATCTTTTTTCTTTAATTCACGTACCGGAGCATCCATATCAATTCCATAAAAAGCACAAGTAGTTGATAGTTCCGTATAATTGATATTGCTCTCATCTTTAATATTTAAAGCAACGATTGCTCCTTCACTAATACTTAAATCTTTATTTGGCACAATTAAATCTGGGTCGATTTTTAATTTGATTCCTAACCCCTTACAATCTGGACAAGCCCCGTATGGAGCATTGAATGAGAAGATGCGAGGTTCTAACTCCGGCAAAGAAAAGTCACAATCTGGGCAAGCATAACTCTCACTCATCAAAATCGGTTCTCCACCGATAACGTCGATTAAAACTTTCCCGTGTGCTAATTTACAGGCTGTTTCGATCGATTCATATAATCTACTGCGAATATCTTCTTTCATATTCAAACGATCGATCACAACTTCGATATTGTGTTTTTTGTTCTTTTCCAGTTCGATTTCTTCAGATAAATCGTGTTCGATATCATCGGCGATCACGCGAACATATCCATCCTTACGAAGTCGATCAAACAAGTCTTTATGCGTTCCCTTTTCTCCATGTACAACAGGTGCAAGAACGCGAATTTTCGTACGTTCCTCCAATTTCAAAATCTGATTTACCATCTCTTCGACACTTTGACTCGTAATCGGACGATGATGTGTTGGACAGTAAGGAACTCCAATACGAGCGTATAACAAACGTAAATAATCGTAAATCTCCGTTACAGTTCCAACTGTACTACGCGGGTTTTTATTCGTCGTCTTTTGATCGATACTAATGGCTGGGGACAACCCTTCAATACTATCGACATCCGGCTTTTCCGTTCCACCTAAAAATTGACGAGCATAAGCACTTAGACTTTCGACATAACGACGTTGTCCTTCCGCATAAATCGTATCGAAAGCAAGCGAACTTTTTCCACTTCCAGATACTCCTGTCATGACGATCAATTTATCTTTTGGAAGCTCGATACTTACGTTTTTTAGATTGTTTTCTCGCGCTCCCTTTACTATAATTTTATCCATACTCTCACCTGTTTTCTTTTTTCTCATTTCCACAGATATTATAACACATTTTATTAAAAAAACGAACAAACAGTCGTTATTTTATCCCGTTTCTTTTTAGATAGACAATGAAAAACGCCGATTCATCTATTGGATCGACGTTTATACAAATTTACATCTTTTTTTCTTTCACTGGATGTCTAGCTAAATCATCATCAAATTTCACAGGATTTACAAATTTTCCTATATTGAATATCGGTACATGACGACCGAAATCCTCGGGTGAAATATGGGCATCAAACACTCTGACACCTAGTATTCCCACTGTGCACATACAACTCAAATCATTTGAAAAAGTATCCGGAATAGAATATAAATTTTTAGCATCTCCCGTAATTTGTCCTTGACTTGTACATTCTTCTAGCACACTTACAAATTCCGTTGCGACATGTCTTGGCTTTTTGTGTAATAGATCATCCGATTTTTCGATACATGAATTATATAAATATAATCCTGAAGCATCGATCGAATTAAATTCAAGCACGTCTAAATCCTTTTCCCCATTTAGCTCATATTCAAAAACATCAAGTACGTAATTTTTTGGAAAGCTACCTTTCAAAGACGCTACTATATTTTGAAGTTTTTCTAAAACCTGCGGTTCGATTTCATGTAGGATTCGCGATGTAAATCTTGAAATATTGTAAATTTCGCCATCTACGACAAAACATCGATATTCTTTCTTTCCGTATTGATCCTGTTCGATGTTTACTTTTTCACTGATAAAAAATTCAGTATCTGGGTGGTGCACTAACGTTTTATAAAATGCACACTCTTTATCCTTTAAAAGTTCGATCGGAATGATACCACTAAAATCTTTCCTTAGCGTTTTCATAAAAAACTCTGTTCCATATATCTGTTCTAATCGTTCGATCACTTCCTCATCCAACAGATCTTTTCCTGTCAACATATGACCGGTTCTTTTGGTCTGAACATATTTTGGCCATTTTCTAACTTGTTCCATCTCATCTTTAGAAAAAGCTGGTGTTCCACCTTGTCGAACGATGTCATCTAATAGATCATAAATCTGAGCGACTCCAGTACGTGGAAAAATGACTTCCCCCGTTATATCGATCTCATTGTGATCGAAATCCTCGAATCTATGAAGTTCGCTATCGTATAAAATTCCATTTCCCTTCTGTTTTACTAATTCCATCTCATTTTTGGAATAGGTCCAAGGTAGATTTTTATCATAACAATATTTCATGTTGTCCTCCCTCATTCATTTAAACTCATGTGATTCCGTTATATTTTTCTATTTTAACATATATCTTTCCAAAACTCTAACGCACAAATAAATTTATAGAAAAGAGAAAGATTAAATTGTTGAAGTTTTCGTTTTTTCCTCCAATTTCATTAATAGTTCATCTGTAATTTCCGATGGATTTTTCCCTTTTGTATATTGAATGAGAGTTGCTAATTTTTCATTGCAAGAACTATATACAAAATGCGCATTGTCTTTCGCTCTTTGGCTACCTTCCTCTATTCCTTTTTGTTCGTTTAAAATAGATAGAGACTCCTCTTTTTCTTCACTCGGCATAAGTAGAATCACATGTGAAAATTGTTCTATTAAATGTTTCATCTCTAAAAACATAAACGGATCTTCATAGATAGAATGACCTGCACCAAAATCGACAACAGATGGTTCTTGTAAATGTGTTAACACTGTACTTGTTAAAAAGAATTCAAATTCTTTAAAGTTTTTAAAATGACCACTTTTCTTATACAACTGTGCGAGCTGTTCGCGATGATCTAAAGAAATTTGTTGCATATTCAATTTCTCAGATAACAAATTTCCCATTGTCGTCTTTCCACTTCCCATCGGTCCTATCAAGAGAATAGAATTTTCTAAAATTTTATCATCGATCGGTTGATTCACGAGGTTTTCCATCATAGATATTTTTTTATATCCTTCTAGTATTTCCTCACCCTTCTCTGGAAACGATCGCGGATCGTGAAAATAACGTTCCTTCGTTTGCTCTAATACATCGTTAGGAATGTTTTTTATGGATTTTGAAACCCTATCGATCAAACAATTTAACTTTTCTTCAGATGTTTGATTTAACATTTTTAATTTATCTTGCAATAACGGAACTAAATCTGGATACTCTTTTGTAATTGCTATCAAGGAAGATGATAAAAAATATTCACGTTCTGGATAAATCATTTGCAACAGGAAGTATTTTTCGTAAATCGTAACAAGGTCTTCTTTCTTATACGGGATATAGTTTTCTATTTCTTGTGTTAATAAAGAGTTCACGCGATCTAATAAATTGGGGTGAAAAAATAATAATCTTTCGAAATTTTCTTTCCTTATTTTTCTATTTCTTATCTGAGCCATTCTTAATTCGACATTAATCAAATCAGAATCATCTTCCGGAATCTTCTCTGGTCTATCTGGATAATAATGCAGCTGAATCAAACCATCTTGTTCTAATTCTTTTATTTTTTCGTAAACATTTTCCACTCTTTCCTCATTCAATATCCTAACAGGTTGGTCCGATACCAGTTCGGAAAATCCTGTATGGATATCTTGAAAAGTAGTATCCTCCACCGTATAAATAGATGCTGAATTAGAAAACATCGTTTCAAATCCATTGGGAATTCTTTCTACAAGTTGCCACGGTTCATTTTTATCTGTCCGAAACAATGAATATGTCATGTCATCTCCTGCTCTTTTAGAAAAGATCACAGTTAATTCTTTATCCTTTGTCGCATAAACATATTTCCCATGCGTAGATTGATGTGGTACTAACTCTTTCATGCCTCTTACTGAACTTCCATGATATAAAACACCCATATTATTCCTCCTCTTTTAATGTTGCAAGCATTCCACCACAAACAGATGTAATCTCTTTCGTATCCGTAATAATTCCTTTATCTAACAATCGCGTTCTTACTCTTTCTAAGTTGCAATCAATTCGGTCCGTTAAAGACCAATAAGATATTCCATCCAATCGAACTCCTGATTTTACGATAATAGATGAAATCTTATCGATACGTTCTTTTTTCATTGCGTATACTTGATTATAAGTATATGGAGAATCCACATCTATTAGTTTTATTGTTTCCTTCTCACTTAACGATAAATCAAACTCTGTAATCTGAATATTCACCCCAGATACATCCTGAAGTGATTTAAAAGCTTGAAAACATTCCTCAATCTGTTCGTCACTCGTTTGAAATGTAATATGCATTTGTGAACCTAAAGTATCAATAAATCCTGGTGCATATAAATTGATATCTTTCAATACTTCAAAAACTTTCTCTCTTCTTTCTTTATTTTCTAGGAAAGGTTCATTATATAGGTAGGTTACACCCTCTGGTCTATGTTCTATCGCATAAGAAAAAACATCGCAAAGTTCTTTGATAGAAATTCCATATTTCACTTCCCATATATTTTCGTATTGCCCTGCTTGATTCTTTTCAAAACTGACTATTTCATTAAATACATCAATTGCATTGATCACTGGATCTCCATTTGTTAACTTATGTGTGTTATTATATTCGCTTATAAAATCAATTGTGTATTTTACATATGATTTTAAAGTATCCAAGATATCGTCTTTCTTCATTCCGTCAAAAAAGGTTAGATTTGTTCCTCTTGTCAAAAGCGTATGAAATCTCACGTGCTTATTATTACGGTGTGCAAAATCCAAGTCACGCTTTGAAAAATAAAAATCAAACTTGTCATCATCTTGAGAGAACAAGAAATTGATAACCACTTCTGGTTTACCAGATCCTACTAATAATGTTTGGAACATTGGCAAGTTGTCATTTAACAAAACAAGTTCATCGTATAACTGAGGATCCTTATTTTGATCTCTTTCTTTCGTAATGATTTGATGAGATGCTCGAAATATCTTAGAAGCGTCATTAGGATATCTATTTTTAATATACTCTTTTATATAAGATAAACTTTCCGTTTTCTTCTGCAATCGTGTCTTTACAACTGCTTCTATCTCCTCTTCTTTCAGTTCTAATCGTTCGAGCATATATTTTAAGACACACTCTGGATCACTATAATGAGGCATCAACGTATCTTGATAACTCTTGAAGACAAATTGCTTTAACCCCTCTAGATCCATATCGATCCTATTCATATCTACCATTCCATGTAACTGCTGGCACTCTTTTATAAAATCAATGAGTTCTCGTTTCGTTTTACATTGTATGATAGACAGTAAATCGATCTGCTCACTACTGAAATACCCACCAACTTGTTTCGTTTGTACTTTTAATTTATATATATCCATCTTATCACTCACTTTATATTTTTAATATCGGTTAAATCATTTGCATCATTCAATGTAAGTTTAAATGTTTCGTAATAATTCCATTTCCCATCGAAAAAAGTTTTTCCATGAAACACATAATTATTGGCACTGTCTATCTCACACCATTTACAAAACAAAGCAGAAAAAGCTGTCGCATGCCCTACAATCAATATTTTTTTACCTCCACAATGATTAAAGATCTCTATGAGAGCGCGATGCTCTCTTTTTATAACATCATTTAAAGATTCTCCATTTTCAAGATGGTAATCAAAATCACTAAATTGTTTTCTTTCAAAATCTTCTGGCAACTCCTCCCAAGTATTTACACCGAATTTTCTTTCTCCAAAATTTTCATCCACTAATACCCTATCGTTTGTAAAATATTTTGCTGTTGCAATCGCTCTTACATAATGAGAAGAAATGACGACATCAAAATCACTCAGTTCTCTATTTCGACTCATTTGTTCTGCCCTCTTTTCGCCTGAAATTGTTAAAGGCCATTTTTCATTTTGCTGTTGCAATGAATCCGAATTATTGATATTCGTTGGCTTAAATGGTTCAGAATGGCGCATAAGATATATCGTCTTCAAACTGCCACCTCTCTATCACATATATTCTTCATATAAATGATAACATAAAACCTGATATTTTCCTATCTATCAATCTTAACAATACAATACTAAATCCACTTAATATTTAATAAAAACATAACAAAATCATATATTTTTTATAAATTAAAATGCACAACATTTTTCAAATAGTGTGCATTTCAAAACGTGAATAAATATATTAAATTCGAACAAATTTCTCAATGGTGCAAGAGATGGGACTCGAACCCACACAGAGTATTCCACAAGCGCCTGAAGCTTGCGTGTCTACCAATTCCACCACTCTTGCATAAAAGAAAAACCTTATAAATAAGGTTTATGTCATTATGGCTGGCC
>USET01000037.1 GCA_900553765.1 uncultured Mycoplasmatota bacterium | reverse complement strand
GGAGTTTCAAAATAGGGATAGAAGATTTGGGGGAGTGAAAAAATGAAAGTAAGAGTCATTAGTGCGATTGTGGCACTTATGATATGTGTTCCAATTTTATTAACCGGTGGAATATGGTATCAATTAGGGGTTTATGTCTTATCTTTGTTAGCGTTAAAGGAGTTTATTAACATCAAACAAACGAAGAAAGAAATGCCAATTTTTATTCGCATCATTTCATATATCATTTTAAGTTTAATTGTACTTGTGAATACGGGAACAGAAGATATGTTGTTTACGATTGATTTTAGGGTCATTACAGCGTTATTTCTAGCGATGTTAATTCCTGTTGTTCTATACCATGATCGTTCGTTATATAGTGTGAATGACGGATTTTATATGATTGGAGGAGTTTTCTTCTTAGGAATTTCTTTCCATTTATTGATTTTATTACGACACATCGATTTAATGTTGTTAATTTATTTACTCATAATAACAATTATTACAGATACATATGCTTATATTACAGGGTTATTGATTGGAAAACATAAATTATTAGAATGTGTATCACCAAAAAAGACTTGGGAAGGTATGATTGGTGGAACGATCTTTGGTGTCTTGTTTGCAACTGTATTTTTCAATGTTGTAGTCGATTCACAAATGCCACTTTATGTGATCATTTTGATGACGCTGTTCCTATCTATATTAGGACAGTTTGGAGACCTTGTTTTCTCATCGATTAAGCGTTATTTTGGCAAGAAAGATTTTTCTAATATCATGCCTGGACATGGTGGTATATTAGATCGTTTCGATAGTATTATCTTCGTATTACTTGGTTTTATGTTTTTTATTCCATTGATATAACGAAAAGGAGATAGAACATGACGTTAATATATTTTATCATTATTTTAGGAGTGACACTTACAGTTCATGAATTTGGTCACTTCTTATTTGCAAAAAAATCTGGAATTTACTGTTATGAATTTTCGATTGGAATGGGACCTAAATTACATGAATGGCACCGAAAGGGAGACGAAACAGTTTACGTCCTTCGATTGCTTCCAATTGGTGGTTATGTCAGCATGGCCGGCGAGGATGTTGAAGTAGATGAAGATATTCCAGAAGACAAGAGAATGCAGTCAAAACCATGGCATCAACGATTTTTGACAATTGTAGCAGGTGTTATGTTTAACTTTATTCTTGCAATTGTACTTTTGTTTATTATCGCTCTGATTAGTGGAGCACCTACGAGTCGGCCTATCATCGATACGATTGAAAAGGGATATGATGTAACAGATTCAGGTCTAAAAAAAGGAGACCTGATTGTTGGGCTCAATGGCGATAAGATCGTAAATGCAGACGATTTTATGTTAAAGTTGCAAGTTTCAGCAGGAGAGGAAATCACTTTAAAAGTAAAACGAGGAGATAAATATCACGATGTTACGTTTGCACCAAAAAAGGTTAAAGTAGATGGGCAAGAAGGGTATAAGTATGGCTTTTCTCTTTCTGGAAAGACGACACATGGAGTGTTAGCCGCAATACAGTATGCGTTTGAAAAAACATGGAGTCTTTTGAGACAAATGGCACTGATCATTTATTATTTGGCAACCGGACAATTAAGTTTATCTTCTCTAGCAGGGCCGATTGGAATTTTTACTATCATCGGGGAAAGTGCGAAGGCAGGAATTTTAAACTTAGTTTATCTTACAGCTTATATTAGTATCAATGTCGGATTTATCAATTTGCTTCCGATTCCTGCGTTTGATGGAGGAAGACTATTCTTCTTGATTGTCGAAAAGATCAAAGGAAGTCCAGTCGATGCGAAATTTGAAAACACGGTCCATGCCATTGGTTTCATACTACTCATGATTCTCATGGTTTTCATTACGTATAACGACATTGTAAGATTGTTTCAATAAAATACCACATACGCGCTTGTATGTGGTTTATTCTTCTATAATTTCAATGGTTGTATATTTGATTCCAAATTTTTTCTTTTTAATTGTACGATTGATTTTCTGTTCGATTCTAAGTAATTGTTTTAATGTAATATCAGGAGATAAAGCGATTTTTAGACTCGCTTTGTAATATGATCCATATTTGATGAGTTGTACTTGAACAAGATCGACATGTGGAATTTCTTCGACTACTTTTTCAATTTGTTTGATTAATGCTTCGTTTTGATCAACTTCTCCGATGATTGCAAGCATATTTTCTTTTAACATACGATAGGCGAGTCTTAGAATTTCGTAGCTAATGAATATGCTAATGATTCTATCGATATATAGAAATATACTAGTATTTGGGAATAGTTGGGATAGGATCATAACGACTGTAATGCAAGTAGTAGAAACGATATCGATCGATGCAATATGTGCAGTAGAAATTAGAATATCACTTTTGTGTTTCTTTCCTATTTTTAATGTGTGATGCGAAACAAAACTTTTACAGATGATACATATTCCTAAAATAAGATAGATCCAGAGATGATAAGATCTTTTCGTCTCGAGGAAACTGAGTAGAAAAATGACGATGGCAATAATGAGAATGGTAAATCCAATCACGATACTTGCCAAGTATTCTACTTTTCCATATCCGAATGGATGCGTTTTATTAAGCCTTTTTTTGGAAAGTTTCGTACCGATACTAGCTAGAATATCAGTTATGAAATTACTGAATGTATAAAAGCTATCGGCGATTAGGGCGTTACTTCCAGATACGATACCACAGATTAACTTTGATAAAAACACAAAAAAATCGACGATCATACTAAATAATAGAGTAGATAATGTTTGATTCATAGGCGAGCCTTCTTTCTATGTTACAATTATATCAGAATAGGGGATGAATGAAAAGAAAACATATGCTATAATGAAGTATATAAGTAGGTGGTATTGTGAAAAGAGAGTTAAAGGAAGTATTAAAAGGCGCAGATAAGAAGACGCTAACGGTGTATTTAATTCTTCGATTTTTAGTTATTATATCTTTAGTTGCACAGGTATTGCATCAGAATTGGCACGATGTATTTCTTTGCATTTTAACGTTGATTTTATTTACAATTCCATTTATCATAGATAAAAAATTTAAAATAGATCTACCGACCCCTTTGGAAATTATTATTTTGTTATTTATTTTTTCGGCGGAAATTTTAGGAGAAATACAAAATTTCTATGGAATTTTTAAACATTGGGATACAATTTTACACACACTGAATGGATTTTTGAGTGCTGCAATTGGATTTTCATTAATCGATATTCTAAATCGTTCGGAGCGCGTCCATATTCATTTGACACCGATCTTTGTTGCTCTCGTTGCCTTCTGTTTTTCGATGACGATCGGTGTTCTTTGGGAGTTCTTCGAATTTGGAGGAGATCAACTTTTAAAGATGGATATGCAAAAAGATCGCATTGTCGAGACGATTTCTACAGTAGAGCTAAATCCAGAGGGAAAAAATGTGCCTGTGATTATTAAAGATATCGATCATACGACGATCTTTTATCAAGAGAATGGAAAGACAAAAGAAATCACTGTCGAAGGGGGATATTTGGATATCGGAATTATCGATACGATGAAAGATTTACTTGTTAATTTCGTAGGAGCAGTTATCTTTTCTATCATCGGATATTTATATATTCACAATCGGGATAAGTATAAAATTGCAGAGAGTTTTATCCCAGTTTTAAAAGAAGAGTAAAAAAATAAGCAGGGGACTGCTTATTTTCTTGTTTTAATCTGGTCTTCATCTGATAATGTTCCAATTAGAAGAGAACTATTTGGATCGTGTTGTTTCATGTTGGATTCGATTTTTTCTTCGCTATAATTGGCATAGCAATACTTACATTTATGAAGGCAACTATTATATGCACCGATATCGACCATTTCAACACAGTGACACATTTTATTTCTAGCTTTCCATTCTTTGAAATTTGTCTTTTTCGTGAGAAGATAAGCTAAATTTTTACTAATGCAATCATCTACGATAAAGCCGTATTCTTTTAAATTACGATGTTCTGCACACGTTTGTACTGTCATGTGATGCTCTTTTGCAATCGCGCTAAAATTGGTTCCTATGAATTCGTAATCCTTCTCGGTGAGTGGATGTTCGTCGAGAATATCTTTATTTTTATCTACGTTTTTATAATGATCTAGAAAGGATACGATGATATGTGTCGTATAACCATCTAATAGTTCACAGAGATGACGAAATGCACGAACGTGATAGTCAAGGGTATAAGTAGAATTTAAAAAAATGGGATCGTAGCGAATATATACAAAACGTTTTCCAATGACATTAGAGACTTGTTTCACGGCCTCTATTATTTTTCCTTTTGGAGGAACATGTGGTTCGATTTCTTTTTTATATGGAGTGATTGTGATATGAAATACACATGGCTTTTGTATTTCGGGCAAGTGTGGAATGATAGGAATTGGATTTTTGGTACAAACTACGATCGCATCGACATCACGATAGAAAATGCGACTTACTTGTTTTGGATAGAATGGATTTCGTACATCGAAAAATCCTGCCTTGATACGATTTATAAACCACGGAGTATAATAGGCAATAATATCGGTTCTACCACTGACGTTTAATATCATAATCTCACCACCCATGTATTAGGTATCGTATCATATTTATCACGAGAATACAACGAGAGAAAAAGATAGAGAAACTGAGGGAATCATGGTATAATGGTAACGTAGTCAAAATCAATATAGGAGGATGATAAAATGAAAAAACCAATCGTACTCACGATTTTAGATGGATATGGATTGAGAGAAGAAACGCATGGAAATGCGGTAGCGCTTGCGAAAAATCCAGTTTTTAATCAGTTGTGGAACGAATACCCACGCACGACTCTAACGGCATCAGGACAGCTTGTTGGATTACCAAAAGGACAAATGGGAAATAGCGAAGTAGGACATATGAATATTGGTGCAGGTAGAATTGTATATCAACCACTTGAACTCATCAATCAAGCGATTGAAACAAAGACGTTTTTTGAAAACGACGTCATCAAAAGTGTTATGAATCATGTCAAAGAAAACAATTCAAAATTGCACATTATGGGACTCATTAGTGATGGGGGTGTCCACTCTCATATTAATCATTTGTTAGCACTTTTAGATATGTGCCAAAAGGAAAATGTAAAAAATGTCTATCTTCATCTATTTACAGATGGTAGAGATGTCGCACCAAAAAGTGCATATCAGTATCTTTCAAAAGTAGAAGAAAAATTAAAGGCATTAGGATTTGGAACGATCGCATCTGTCAGTGGAAGATATTACGCGATGGATCGCGATAATAATTTTGATAGACTTAAAAAGGCATATGATGTCATCGTAAATAACGTGGGGGAAGTAGAGCCATCAATTCACGATTATATTGAAAAAAGTTACCACAACGAAGTAATCGATGAGTTTTTCTTGCCTGCGAAATTTACGGAACATGGAAATGTCGAAGAAAACGATGGAGTGATCGCATATAATTTCAGAAAGGATCGCTTACGTGAATTATTTACAGCTATTACCAACCCAACGGAAGTTGACATGGAAACAGTAGAGTTTCACAACGTCAAGACGATTACGATGTTACCTGTTGTAAATACGGTAAAAGCACCCCACGCATTCAACGATCCAGAACTTACGAATATCTTAGGAGAATATATTGAAAAGCAAAATTTATCTCAGTTGAGAATTGCAGAAACAGAGAAATATGCTCATGTTACGTTCTTCTTTGATGGTGGAAAAGAAGTAGAATATAAAAACGAAAAGAAGATATTGATTCCATCACCTAAAGTTGCTACATATGATTTAAAGCCGTCGATGAGCGCTGATGAAGTAACAGAGAAGCTTTTAGCAGAATTACCCCATACAGATTTAGTCATTTTAAATTTTGCTAATGGGGACATGGTAGGACATACAGGTGTTTTAGAAGCAGCGATAGAAGCAGTGGAAACTGTAGATCGTGATCTTAAAAAGATTTATGATCGTGTTATGGAATTAGGCGGTATTTTAATTGTAACTGCCGATCATGGAAATTGTGAAGAAATGTTAGATGAAAATGATAACATTTTAACGGCTCATACGACCAATCCAGTTCCGTTCATCATCACGGAGAGAGGACTGAAATTACACCCAGGAAAACTTGGTGATATCGCACCGACGATCTTGGATTTAATGGGGTTAGAAAAGCCTGAAGAAATGACAGGAGAATCGTTAATCGAAAGACAAAAATAATAAAAATGTAAAAAAGATATTGTCAAATGTCGATGTGTTTGATATAATGAATACGTTGACTTTGATATGGCGATGTAGCTCAGCTGGCTAGAGCGTTCGGTTCATACCCGAAAGGTCGGGGGTTCGATCCCCTCCGTCGCTACCATATAGAAAATCAAAACTAGGTATTTTGCCTAGTTTTTTCATGTTCATATTTCTCTATAGTATTATCTTTTTCATTTTAAAAATAAATGGTATAATGATCTAAACAGAACGTTAAATAGTAATTTGAAAGTGAGTTGATAATATGGCTAATGAGAATAAAAAAGATTTTAATACTATGATGAAAAACAATAAAGATATGCCTAAAATACAAATAGTAGAAGATGAAAAAATAATAAAAAAATATGGTGGAACTAAAATGTTTTTTGCACCACCTATTTATTATGATGAGTTAATGAAAAAAGTACCAAAGGGAAAACTTATAACTGTTAGTGTTATGAGAGATTATCTAGCAAAGACAAATAATGCAGACTTCACTGATCCTATGACAGCAGGTATATTTGTAAATATAGTTGCTTGGGCTAGTTATCAAAGAGATGAAGATATTACACCATATTGGAGAACTTTGAAATCAGATGGAGAATTAAATGTTAAATATCCAGAGGGAATAAAATTACAAAAAAGATTACTTGAAGAAGAAGGACATACTATCATTTCAAAGGGAACAAAAAATATAAAATATTATGTTAAAGATTTTGAAAATGTTTTAATAGAATTATAATTCAAGTTTAATAAGTTATGGAGGTATATCTATGATTAGGTCAAATATAAAAAAAGAATTTAATTGTGATAAAAATAAATTATGGGATATTATTACAGATAATGCCAATTTTGCTTGGAGAAGCGATTTATCAAAAATAGAAATCATAGATAATACACATTTTGTTGAATATACAAAAAAGAATTTTCCTACTTATTTTACTATTATTTCAAAAGAAAAATTAAAAGTATATAAATTTGAATTAAAAAATGAAAATCTAAAAGGAAAATGGATAGGTATTTTTAAAGAACTTCCAAATGGTAATATTGAATTAGATTTTACAGAAGAAATAGAGGTTAATAGTTTTATAATGAAAATGTTAGCAAAATTTTATTTAAAAAGTCAACAAAAAAGATATATGAGAGATTTAGAAAGAGAATTAAACAAATAGTAATTTGAAAGTGAGTTGTTGAGATGGAAATATTAGAATATGGTAATCCCAAAAATGAGAAAATCATTTTGATTCACGGTTTTCAAAGTCCATATCAAATATGGGATGATTATATTGATTACTATAAAAATGACTACTGTGTAATTGTACCGATTCTTGCAGGTCATAATATCAATGAGAAAGAGGATTTTGTATCATTCGATATTTGTGCTAAAGAATTAGAAGAATACTATATTACTAAATATGGTAATAAAGTTTTTGCAATTTATGGTATGAGTATGGGTGGAATTTTAGCAAGTTATATTTGGAAGAATAAAAATATAGAAATAGAAAAACTAATATTAGAGAGTTCTCCTCTTTTATCTTGGAATAAATTTATGACAAATTATTTTACAAAATGGTATTTGAATATTACTCATAAAACTCAAAATAGAGATGAAAGAACCATAAAACAAGCCATTGGCACTATTATTAGCGAAGATAAAGTAGATGTGTTTTTAGAGTTGTTTGATTATCTGTCAGATAAAACAATAATTAATTGTGTTCAGGAAGTTGGAAAATTTAATTTACCTAGCGATATTAACACACCAAATACAGAGATTTATTATTTTTATGGTAGTAAAATAAATGAGATTTTATTTCGTAAAGTTGCACATTATTTGAGGAAAAACTATCAAAATACTACTACTATTTGTTTAAAAGGAAAAGGTCATTGTGAAGATGCACTGATTAATCCCGAAGAACATATTAAAACATTAAATAAAGTATTAAAAAAATAAATTCAAATTATAATTTATAAAGCGGATCAAGATTGTATAAGATCTGCTTTTTCCATAGTATAATATTTATTATAAATAGTCGGTAGATAGAAATTGATCCGTACCCTTGAAATATTTCCTGTAATAAAAAAATTTAACATTATAAAATAGTGTTGTGAAAGGAGAGAAAAGATGAATCAAGAAAAAATCGGTAAATTTATTGCACAGTGCAGAAAAGAGAAAAATATGACACAACGAGAATTATCAGAAACATTAGGTGTATCAGATCGTACTGTTGGAAATTGGGAGAATGGAAGAAATATGCCTGATTTGTCGCTATTTAAACCTTTATGTAATGAGCTTGATATTTCCGTAAATGATTTGATGAGTGGGGAAAAAGTTCAAGAAAAAGAATATCAAGAGAAACTAGAAGAAAATATAATCAACACAATAGACTACACTAATAAAAAAATAGAGAATAAAAATAACTTTATTGGTTTGATACTCATGGTATTTGGAGCTTTCATTTCAATTACTGCGATTGGAATCTTTCCTAGTGAAAGTAGTTGGGGATCTATCTATTCAGTTTTTGGTGCAATCATTTCTTTGATGGGTGTTAGTAAATTTACAAAACGTTTCACATACCCGAAAAGATTAATGTGTAATTTTAGTTATTTTTTAATATTTGTAGTGGTATTGATGGCAGTAGATTATATTGGTGTTGTTCGTATTCATCAAGCGCCAAGATTTTCATTAGTAAAAGTTTCAGGAGAACATGTCATGTATTATGATACACCATTTTACGATGTGATAAGATGTAATGTAAACAAAGATAATGAAACATTTAAAGTGATGAAAAATCAAAAATATGATAGAGATAACATAGATCATTTTTGTAAATGATAAATTACGATTTATGGAGCAAATCGACGCTGTAGAAGATTTGCTTTTTTCATGATATAATGATCTTAATAAACACAGTAGTTTAAAAGGGAGAGAAAAACATGTTAGAGGAACAATTAGAAGAGGTAATAAAAGAGTATAATTTAAAAGATAAAAATGCTATAACTTTTGGACATCCTAAAATGAAAATAAAATGGATTTTACCATTAGTAGGTATTAGTATATATTCATTTGATCAATTTCAACCATTTTTTATATACTTTGATGAGAATGGGATAACTTTCTTTCCATTAGATTTGAATAACAAATATCAGGTAATGGGACAATCTTTTGTTGCTTGGAATGATCTAAACGGTTTTAAGTTTAAAAAAGGATTAATTTTGGAAGACGAAATACAGTTAAAATTAAATAACGGTATAATAGAAATGAAAATACCTAAAACTAAAGCAATGAATCAATGGGTAAAAGAAAATAACGAATATCTAATTGAACGCAATCATTTTTATAATAATTAATTATGGGAGGAAATAATGTTAAGTTTAGAAAAAGTAAAAAGTGAATTAAAAAGATATAACTTTGACTATACTCATAATGTTTTGTGTGGACATACAAAATCTAAAGTAAAATGGGTTTTACCTACAGGAATAGTAAATGTAATGGCTTTTGAACAAGCAACTTCATATTTATTTGGGTTTAGTACAAAAGGTATTAATTTGTTTCCTGTCAGGGGAGATTGGATGATTGATGATAATTTATTTATTTCATGGGAGGATATAACAAATTTTAAAATGAAAAATGGATTACTAGAAAATGAAATGTTAATTGTAACACAATCTATGAAAATTGAAATGAAAATCAATAAGATCATTGCTAATAATAGCTGGATTAAAGATAATATAAATTATTTAAAAGCTAAAAATTATTTTA
>USET01000036.1 GCA_900553765.1 uncultured Mycoplasmatota bacterium | reverse complement strand
CGGTATGGCGTCATGATAAATCCATAATCATTTACTTTCGCATAACTTGAAAGTGATGTGATAAGTCCGATGTTTGGTCCTTCTGGTGACTCGATTGGACAAAGACGTCCATAGTGAGATGGGTTAACGTCACGCACTTCCATTCCGGCACGATCTCGAGATAATCCACCAGGTCCTAAACTAGATAGACGACGTTTGTTCGTAAGCTCTGCTACTGGGTTTGTTTGATCCATGAATTGTGATAACTGGCTACTACCAAAGAACTCTTTAATACTAGCAGTTAATGGGCGAATGTTAATCAAAGATTTTGGAGTCACCTCTTCGATATCTTGCGTTGACATTCTATCACGGATTACTCTTTCGATACGACTGATTCCAATACGGAATTGGTTCTGTAAAAGTTCTCCTACTTGACGTACACGACGATTTGACAAGTGATCGATCTCGTCAAATGATCCGATTCCTTCAAGTAAATTTAAATAATATGACACAGATGCATATACATCTGAAATCGTTAAACGTTTTACATCGATCGTTTGATCATTACCGATGATACGAACGATCTTCTCTGGATTCTTCTTAGAGTAAACTTCTACGATTTGTACTTTATTATAAGTATCTAAATCTTCGTTGATTGCAACTTCTTTTACTCCGTATCCAGCACTCATGATACCACGTAATTCAGCAAGTACTTCTTTTGTGACAAGTGTCCCTTTTTCGAATTTCGTCTCTCCATCTACGATGATATCTTGCGCTAATTTACATCCGAGTAAACGATCGCAAACATCTAACTTACGATTGAACTTATAACGTCCAACACGTGCTAAATCATAGCGGAAAGAATCGAAGAAACGACTGATTAATTGGTTCTTCGCACTATCTAATGTAGATGGCTCTCCTGGGCGTAACTTTGAGTGAATATCAATTAACGCTTCATCTTTGTTCTTGTTCGCATCTTTTTCTAAAGTTCTCTCAAGATATGGATCTTCTCCAAATAAAGCGATAATATCCTCATCGTTTGAAAGTCCTAATGCACGTAATAACGTCGTGATTGGAACTTTTCTCGTACGGTCAATACGAACGTAGATGACATCTCTCGCATCTGTTTCGTACTCTAACCATGTTCCTCTTGTTGGAATAATTTGACTTGTAACGACAACACGTTCGTTTTTGTCGATTTCACGTCCATAGTATGCACTTGGACTACGTACTAATTGAGAGACAATAACACGTTCTGCTCCATTGATAATGAACGTACCACTCTCCGTCATAATCGGCATATCTCCCAAGTAGATTTCTTGTTCTTTGACTTCTCCAGTTTCTTGATTGAAAAGTCTTGCTTGTACCTTTAAAGGTGCAGCATAAGTTGCATATCTTTCCTTGCAACCTTTCATTGAGTATCTTGGCTCTTCGAAAGAATACTCTCCAAATTCAAGCGAAAGATTTCCAGTAAAGCTCTCTACTGGAAAAATATCGTCGAATACCTCTTGAATTCCTTTCGTAATAAACCAATCATAAGATTTTTTTTGAATTTCTAGCAAATTACCGAGTTCAATTGCGTTCTTAGTTTTTGCGTAATTTCTTCTTTCACGGTGATCACCATATTTTTGTACTGTGTAAGCCATTTATTCACCCCTATACCTATCGTAAAACACAAATTACATATACTCTCCATAAGTACATGTCGCCAATTTATAATTTTAGCAGAACACGTGCAAATTGTCAACGCTTCACTGCTCGAATTATAAAAAAACCACGCGATTTATTTCTTATTTCCACTTCATATTCTTTTTCTAACGCTTTCGCGGTACTTTTCGCTCCTTGATCCTTATGAATCACGATCCATAACTCGCCACGTTCTTTCAGATGTTCCTTCGCTCCAAACAATAACTGATAAAGAATTTCTTTTCCTACCCGAATCGGTGGATTACTTACGATCACATCATATTGTTTGTCAATTTTTTCGTATCCATCGCTTGTAAAAATATTTACCTCCACATCGTTTGCTTTTGCATTTTCTAAAGCAAGCGATAATGCTCTTTCGTTCACATCCGACATATCTACCGTAACAATAGGTCGTTCTTTTTTGATACAAATACCAATCGGACCATATCCGCATCCCAAATCTAAAATATCTCCACTCCACTTTTCTAGTGGGATCGTATCTAGCAAAACATGTGTTCCTAAGTCCAATCCTTTTTTAGCAAACACACCAGAATCCGTATAAAATGTATATTCTAGATTTCGAATTCGAATGTTCGTCTTTCGTTTGTCACTTTTCAAGGTTGCATCATTTTCAAAATAATGTCCCATATCATCCCTACTTATCATCTGATTCAAAGGTAAAAAATCGGTCTATCGTCACTTGACAATATCCCATTTTTAACACCCTTTCATAAACGGTGAAAGCCCATACTAAAAATCTTAGTACAGGCCTACCCATAAATATCATTATTGTAATTCTACAGTAGCTCCAGCTTCTTCGAATTTTGCTTTTAATTCGTTAGCTTCTTCAGTAGAAACGTTTTCTTTAACAGCTCCACCATTATCAGCGATTGCTTTAGCTTCTTTTAATCCTAAACCAGTGATGTCACGAACAATCTTGATAACAGCGATTTTGTTAGCACCAGCTGAAGTTAATACTACGTTAACTGTGCTTGGTCCTTCTGAAGCAGCCTCACCAGCAGCAGGAGCTGCAGCAACTGCTACCGCACTTGGATCTACACCAAATTCCTCTTTCATTGCATCTACTAATTCTTTAACTTCAAGAATTGTCATTTCTTTTAAGCTGTTAATAAAATCTTCTTTTGTAATTTTTGCCATTTTCTTTCCTCCTCTTTCTTAATTTAATTTATTCATTTATTATTTTTCTTCTAATTGTTGACTGTATAAGTCTAAGCAAATTGATAAGTCGCGTACTGTTCCCATAAGACCACCTGCAAGCATTGTAAGTAATCCTTCTCTTGATGGGATAGAAGCAAGCTCTTTTAACATTGCAAGATCTGCGATTTCTCCATCGACGATTCCCACCTTCAATTGTAGTGCATCGTTCGTCTTTGCAAAGTCATTTAACACTTTAATTGGCGCAACTGCATCGCTACCAAATGCGATCGCTTTTGGACCAACTAATTCATCATCGAGATTGATATCTAATGTATCTAATGCTCTCTTCGTTAAAGTATTTTTATAAATCTTTAACTCTGAATCACATTCACGTAATTTTCTACGGATTGTTTTCATGTCTGCATCTGTTAATTTTGCATACTCAAAGAATACGACAGATGAAGCATTTTTTACATTTTCTGCGATTTCCTCAACGATTTTTTGTTTTTGCTCTAAAATCTTTTGATTTGCCATACTACACCTCTCTTTCTCAAGTGTAGCACCGTATAAAAACTCCCACGAGTTACCGCAGGAGTTCCAAAGACTTAATCTTAAGTTCCTCGGTAGGAAAATTTTAAGCTTTCGCTCCCACTGTCTACGGTACTAATATTTCTCACATGTATTCATTATAACAGATAATATCTTAGTTGTCAAAACTATTTAAATCAATTTTAATTCCAGGCCCCATTGTTGAAGATACACTAATGTTTTTAATGTATGTTCCTTTTACAGCAGCTGGTTTTAATTTAGTAATTAAAGATACAAAGCTTGTTAAGTTTTCTAGTAATTGTTCATCTGTGAATGAAACTTTACCGATGATAACTGCAACATTTCCGAATGAATCAGCACGGTATTCTACACGTCCTTTTTTAACATCCTCTACAGCTTTTTTCGTATCCATCGTTACAGTTCCAGTCTTAGGGTTTGGCATTAATCCTTTTGGTCCTAATACCTTACCAATTTTACCTAAAGCAGGCATCATATCTGGAGTAGCGATCATCGTATCGAATTCAAACCAGTTTTCGTTTACGATCTTATCTAAGTAATCTTGATCTCCAACGTAGTCTGCTCCAGCTTCTTTTGCAGCCTTTGCAGCTTCTCCCTTAGCAATTACTAATACTCTTTTTGTCTTACCAGTTCCATTTGGAAGCACTGTCGCTCCTCTTAACTGTTGATCAGCTTTTTTCGTATCGAGATTTAATCTCATTACTAATTCTACTGAAGCATCAAAACTTGTCGTAGAAGTTTCTTTGACTAATTTTACTGCTTCTTCTTTTGTGTAAGCTTTTCCTTTTTCAAGTTTTTTACAAGCTTCTACATACTTTTTACTTTTTTTCATTTTTTACCTCCTTATGTGGTGATTGACGGAAGAATGCGGACATTTTCCTCCCACTAGGTTCACCTATTTTTCTTAGTCTTCTACCTTGATTCCCATGTTACGAGCTGTCCCTTCCACAATTTTCATTGCTTCTTCTACAGTGTATGCATTTAAATCAGGTAATTTAATCTCAGCAATTTCTCTCAATTGCTCTTTTGTAATTGTAGCAACGATTTCTTTTGATCCTTTTCCAGAACCAGATTTGATCTTAGCAACTTTCTTAAGTAAGAATGCTGCTGGTGGAGTTTTGATTACAAAGTCGAATGATCTATCTTCATAGATAGAAATTTCAACAGGTAATACATCTCCCATCTTATCTTTCGTTGCATCGTTATATTTTGTACAGAACTCCTGTAAGTTGATTCCAGCAGGTCCTAAAACCGTACCAACTGGTGGTGCTGGTGTTGCCTTTCCAGCAGGAATTTGTAATTTAATCTTTTTTGTTACTTGATTTGCCACGAAAAACACCTCCTATTATTTTTTTCGCGAGTGGTCCTAATGCATCCGCTTACATGTGCTCCCACTTGTCAATTTCTATATATAAAATCAAATATATAGCTAGTTCATAATACCATATTTCTCTTTATTTGTAAATATGTCTTTTTTATGCTCTTTCGATCTCTGTTAATTTCAATTCGACAATTGTTTCTTGACCGAATAAATCGAGTGCAACTTCGATCTCTTGATTTTCCATATTGATCTTCTTCACTTTACCAAACATTCCAGAGAATGGTCCACTGATGACTTTCACCATATCGTCGACATTTAATTCATTTCCAATTTCAAGCCGGCTCATTCCCATGCTTCCTAAAATCTTATCGACTTCTTGTGGGGTTAATGGAAAAGGTTTTGCTCCACGTCCAGAAGAACCGATAAATCCTGTAACTCCTGGCGTATTACGAACGATAAACCATGCTTCGTCGCTCATTACCATCTCAACTAAGATGTAACCAGGAAACATCTTCTTTACTTTCTCTTTCGTTTCTCCATCTTTAACTTCTACTTCTTTTTGTTCTGGGACAACAACACGATAGATATAATCTTCCATCCCCATCGTGCTTGCACGCATCTCTAACTTTTCTTTTACCTTATTCTCATGTCCTGAATAAGTATTAACTACATACCATTCTTTTTGCATACTATCCCACCAACGTTCTAATTCCAGCTAAAATAAAATCAGTTAACGAAAAGAAGAGCCCAAAGAAGATAACATATCCAATTGTCGCCGTTGAATATGTTATCATCTCTTTCTTGTTTGGAAAGCGAACTTTTTTCATCTCACGTTTTACACTCATGAAAAATTTACCAATCTTTTTCATATTTTCACCTACGATTCATTTTATGTGTTTTCCAAAATAAAAACACTATCAACGTGTCTACATATAATGTAACACGAGCTAGTGCTTTTGTCAATTCATTCTTTTATCTTTTTCAAAAAAGGATAACTTAATACCCTATAATTTGATTTCCACTCCCAAGTGACGATGTCCAAGCCGCTTTATAATTTGCAAGTGCTTCTTGTGGTACACGAATCGTAACATCTGATTTCAAGTTTTTAAATGTTCCGTTCGAACCTTCGATAATTGTCGGAACTTCCGTAGAAGTAAATGTGATTGTCTGCAGAGCTGTCGCTCCCTCAAAAACCCAATTATCCAATATAACGACAGACGGTGGGAATGTAATAAAGTTTAATTGTGTTTCATCTTTGAATGCATACGTATTGATTTTTTGAATTCCATCTGGCATATAGATCGTCGCAAGCGGTAGTGGCGTTCCATCCGGTTTAGAAACAAAACTATATTCCCATAAAGGTGTTCCTGCGATGCTAGACGGTAAAATCAAATCTTGACTAGTTCCATTATAAATAATTCCTGACGTTGTCTCATCTAACGCTAATGTCACATCGGTTTCTAACTGCCTTGTTCCATCGATTAACGCCTGTTGAATTTCAGGAACATACGCATACTCTGGATATGTTAAATCCGCACTTGTCGAACACTCACCATCTTGAATTGACACTTTAGAATCTTCATACTCTTTTGAAATGCACCAATCTTCCGTTTGCACTAAAACTTTAATTTGTCCTTTCGAATTTACGACAATTGTTCCATCTCCTTCGAGTTCACCTTCATAGTCAACATCTGGATTAAGAACACCTTCTCGCACAACATACATTTTTGAAAAGTTAATCGTATCATATGATTTATTCATATCAATCGCTTTTAACAAACTTTGATAACTGTTTCTTAGTGTACTCTTTCTACTCTCATTTACCGAGTCCATCACGATTGGCACTGCAATTAAACTGATAATGGAAAGTACTATCATAACACCCAATAGTTCTAACAATGTAAATCCTTTATTTGATCTCATCCTACACTCTCCTAATCCCTAAGAACAAGTTCCGTCTTCTACTATAATCTTTTTATCATCTTTTCCTTTTTTTGCACAATACTTTCCATTTGTAATAGAAATTGTAATTTCTCCTTCTTCTGTCACTGTAATTGTACCTTCCCCTTCAATCTTTCCTTTTACTGATAACGTCGGTGTCACTTTGCCATCTTTCACAGTATAAGTCTGCGCAACACCATATTCCCTTTCTACGTTAACTGCTCTTAATAATCCATTCACACTCGAACCAAAAGACTCTTTTCGTGCCTTTTCAATACTACTATACACAATTGGTGTCACCATCACTGCAATGAGTGCCAGCAAAATAACAACTACTAGTAATTCTATCAGCGTAAAACCATTTTTTCTTTTCATATTATCCCTACTTTACTATTTCTAATCTATCATAATTTCTATTATTTTTCAATCATTCGATTCTTTTTTTCAAAACAAAAAGCGATTTTAGATCGCTTTTACGTTTCATTGATACGTCTCGTTTCCATTCAAAGGAGATATTACCAAAATTGTATACTTACTAGTTCACAGTTAAACTATTCACCTACACAGTAGTCTGTAACCAATACATATTGGTAATCGATATGTATCATTCCTTAGTATCCTCAGACTCTTTCATATTATCCAGACCACTTTTTTCCATTGCCTGATAATGTTCTGTATTGATTGCAATTCCTATCACAATACCATATGCTAAAATATAAATCCAAATCATCATAACAATTAAGCTAGACATACCTCCATAGAAAATGTCATAGTTGACAAAATGGCTTACATAATATGAATATATCGCAGTTGCTAATACCCAACTCAACGTTGTAAACCATGCTCCACGGTTTACATATTTACTTGGAACGTGATGAGATGGTGCCATCGTATATAATAGCTTAATCATAAAGAAAATCACAACGATGGAAATCGGCCACTTAGCGAGACGGAAAATCGAATATAAATTATACCCGACATCTTGAAAGATGCCAAAATCTAAAATCGATTTTACAATTACATTTCCAAAAGCCAGCACAATAATGATAAAGAAAAATAGCATCACTAAATTCACAGTTAAAAATAGTGCTTTTACTCTTCCATATAAATAGCTTTTTTGTTTCATACCATACAACGTATCAGATGCGACAGTAATCGAATACGCACCATTGCTTGCAATTAAAAAACCAATGATAATGAAAAACCATACATTAGAATCAATCGTTCTACCATTGATAAATGGAAGCAATAATTCTGTCACTTCGGATGGTAATGCTTTTTCCATCGCCTCCATAATCGTATGCAAATCAAACGAAAAAAGAGATGCGATGAATCCGATAATCGTAATGATTGGTACAACAGATAGTACCAAGAAGAATGCCAAATGTCCTGGCAATATCGTCATTGACGGTCTTCTAATAATTGCGATTAATTTTTTCATGATCTCTTTTATTCTGCTCATAATATCCCTCTTTATACTACATTTATGCCTAATTTGAAATTTCTTCTTTGTTGCTTCTCATATCGAGCGTTGCTTCATTCACTGCATCATCGATTGTTTTAATAGCATCGTGAATCATGCTATAACCAATGGCAGCACCAAACCCATGCGATAAGTCTTTTAATTCCTTATTTAATTTACGAATGTAAGAAACAACTTGTTTCTCGTCGTAGCCAACCATGTAGATCAAAAATTCATTTCCATTTGTACGAATAATATCTGTATTCTCGATCTGTGTCGTAATCAACTTGTTTGCAGCTTCCTTGATAACTTTATCTCCCTCTTCGTGTCCATAATTATCGTTAATATAAGCAATATTATTTAAGTCGATAATGATGATTGTCTGTGGATATACCTCTGACTCATCCCAAATAGAAATATTGTCATTCAAATAATTTCGATTTTTTAGAGACGTTAACATATCGATATACTTGATCTTTTCCCCTTTTGGAATCGAAATTGTCTTACGTGTATCTCTCTTCTTCCACTTGTTTAAACCATAGATGAACGCAAGTACGATTAAAATGGCTCCAACAAGAATACTTACAATTCCGGTTAAGATTGGTTTTGTACGAAGTGCTAATAAATTATCATATCCGATGTATAAACTATTCTGCTCTTGAATAAATGACAAATAGAGATTAAAGAAATCGTAGAACACCTCGTTTGCCTTAATATCGCGTACGACGTATGTATACGGAGTCTCTAAGTAAAACTGATAGTTTACTTTATAATCAGATAATTGATCGTTCTTATAGTATTGATAGGCATCTGAATCGATCACCACGACACCGTTAGCAATTGGATGTTCTAACAAACTAGTTATATTTTCATAGCTCTCGCACTCAATTCCTTTTTCTTTTAAATATGACTCGATCTTGGTTCCTTCTACCACTTGTACTTTACGATTTTTCAAAGATGCCACCGAAGTAATTACTGTATGATCACTTGCTGGTGTTGCAACCGTCACTTGTTCTGAACCAATAGAAACGGTATTATTCACATCCATTTTATAATTCGTATCTTGGTTTGTTCCATAGAAGAAATCCAAATTATTGGCATTAAAATCTTCTAACAAATTACCTAAATTTTCATAAGATTTGTATGTGATCTCAATTCCAGTCATATTAGAAAACGATTTTAAAATCTGCGCGTTCATTCCATTTAAGCGCCCACTTACCAATTGATCATATGGCGCTTGCTCGATAAAACCATATAAATATCGTTTCCCAACAAAAGTCGCTTTCTCTTTCTCTCCTATCTCTGCCGCAGTGTAATAGGCATTCGTGAAATTTTCATTGTAGGAATCTTGGAAATGATCACGCATCCATTTTTTCGTATATTTTTTCAAAATTGTGTTTAATTTTCCAGTGTTTCCTAAACGTAATACATAATTTTGTTCTAAATCACCAAATGTGTATGCGATATTCATCTCATCGCTTTCGATAATTTCAGACATATACGCTACTTTAGGAATCACGATCGCATCGATTGTCGTTTGTGTTCCTGTTGCGGTAATTGCCTTGATTAACTCATCGTTTGATTGAAATGTCTGATACTTAATGTTACTTGCAGATTCTAATACAGTTCCAATCTTCTCTAAATCACTCGTCACTACACCGATCGTTAAATCTTTAATATCGTGTATATCATAATACTTAACAGCCGCTTTTGTCACGAGAGCATAGGCATCTTGATAAAACAAAATATCGTTCTTTCCTACTTTATCTACCACTTGGAAAGAATAATCACTCGTATTATTGTTAGAATTTTCATAAGGTGACCGATTGAATTCTAATCCGGTATCACTTTCTAAGTCATGCAAATAATCAAAGAAGACACCTGATCCATCAGAAGAGAAAATTGGAGTATGGTTCATCACTCCAAAATCAATTACCTTATTTTTATTATTCTCAATCCATTGTTTTTCTATTAACGTTAAAGTTGAATTTTTTTCCTCGCGGAAAA
>USET01000035.1 GCA_900553765.1 uncultured Mycoplasmatota bacterium | reverse complement strand
GATTATAACAGTAGAAGTAAATGAGTCTTTTAAGGATCCTTTGGTAAATGCAACTTTTTTTGGAAAAGATGTATCTGATGATGTCAGCAAAACAAAAATTAAAACTGATAAGATAGGACGTTATACAGTCGAATATAAATTAAAAAAAGGATGGACGGTAAAGAAGGTTAAAAGAACAGTTGAAGTTGTAGATACGACTAAACCAGAAATAGCACTCGTTGGCAATACGACAGTATCTTTAAAAGTTGGTGAATCATATGTAGAACCAGGATTTACTGCAACGGATAATTATGATGGTGATTTAACTGATAAGGTGAAGGTGAAAGAAAATGTCGATACTTCTAAAAAAGGTGAATATAAAGTTACCTATACAGTGGAAGATAGTAGTCATAACAAGTCATCTTTAGAAAGAACAGTAATCGTTGAAAATCAATCGAAAGAAGGAAGCGGTGGCTATAGTAATATAGAGATGGGGCCTAAATATATCGATGGTATTTTAATCGTAAATAAGCAGTATGCATTGCCGAAAAGTTATGGAAATGGAGTGGATCCAACAGCACAGTCTGCGTTATCTTCACTTCAAGCTGGGGCAAAGGCAGCAGGCTTTTCGATGCCACTATTATCTGGATATCGTAGTTATCAAACACAAGTGAATTTATATCAGAGATATGTAAACAGAGATGGACAAGCACTTGCAGATACCTATTCTGCTCGTGCTGGACATTCTGAGCATCAAACAGGACTTGCTTTTGACGTTGGTTCTATCGATGATAACTATGGAACAACTCCAGCAGGAAAGTGGTTAGTACAACATTGTGCGGAATATGGATTTATCTTACGTTATCCAAAGGGAAAAGAATATATTACAGGATACCAGTATGAACCTTGGCATATAAGATACGTTGGTAAGAAAGTTGCAAAAGAAATTATGAATAAGGGGATTACATTAGAAGAATATTTAGGTGTCGCATAAAGAAGGAGAAAATATGGAAGATGGTTTAATATATGAACATGATTTACATGATGTTTTAGAAATTCAACAGGCATTATTAACGTTTGTAAAAGAACATGAGGAAATGATAAAATCACACTATACTTTGAGTGAAGATTATCATTTTGAAGATGATTTGAAAACAATTTCAGATATCAAGCGATTAGTGGAACAAACCGAAATGCAACAAAAGCTTTATTGCATTTATATGAATCATATAAATCGTTTTAACGGACGAAGTCTTAATTCAAAAGTTTGCAACAATGATTGGATTAACAAGATTGCTTGTCAATTATCCACAGCTGTTTGATAGAAAGTCAGTAGAATTGCTCAATTTGGCAGCTATTTATAATGAGACGAAGGATAGTAACTTATTTATTACAGAATCTTTCCTACTTTCTAGTGAGGAATATCATAAAGCGTTAGAAGAAAAAGTAGAATATCTGCTCCCGTTTGCGTCAGATACTTCAAAATTAAATTGGCATAAAGAAACGATAGAGGATGAATATGAGGCTAATCTTATGAAAAAATCTAATGGAGTTTTACATTAAAAAGATCTCTTGAACCAAGAGATCTTTTTAATTTGTTTCTAATCGATATAGATAGATAGACGGACGATTAAATAAGCGATATGGATAGGAAGATGTTCCAAGTCCGTTCGATATGTACAATTCAGTACCGTCGATATTATAATGCTCATTATAATATTCTTTTGCTCCTTTTGGAGTAATGACTGCTCCAATGAAAGGCAGTCTTACTTGCCCATGGTGAGAATGTCCAGCAAGAGCTAAATCAAATTTTTCATAATCGATATTTTTTATGTAATCTGGTTCGTGTAGCAATAATATTGCATATTGATAGGAACCTTCTACACTTTGTTTTATCGTATTCATATAATCAAAGGTTGGTTTCATTTTATCGCTAATATTTTTTGTGTCGTTCAGGTTACTACTGACTCCGGCGATTAAAATAGGATCATAGCTATCTTTATAAATGAGTTCGTAAGTATCATTTAAATTGGTGAACCCGCTATTTTTTATAACCGTTTCCCATTCTGTAAACTTTACGTCGTGATTACCAGTAATTGCATATTTCCCAACGCTAGCATCTATTTTCATCAGCGCTTCAGATATATCGGTGAAATCATTTTCTTGATATTCTGTATTTTTATCGAAGAGATCACCAGTTAATACGACAATATCTGGTTTCATTTTATTTATCTTTTGAACAATTTTATTTAATTCTTCTTTATATATTGTTGTATTGTAGTGGATATCTGATAATTGCACGATTTTAAACCCATGATAGTCGCTAGGAAGATTCTGGTTATTTCTCGTACCTCGATTTTAGATGTAGCTATATACCTACTATATAAAATAACTCCAGCGATGAATATCAAGAGGAATAAAATAATCATGGCAATCTTTTGCCACAATGTAAATTTAGATTCTTTTTTTTGTGCGTGTTTTTTCTTTGCCATAGGATCACCATGTTTATTTTATCATAGAATAAAAAAAAGACCAATGGTCTTATCCAAATAATAGTACGAGTACTTGTAAACTCATTAAGACACCATTATGTACAAAATGAAGTCCACTACCTACGAATACATTATTTGATTTTGTTAATACGTATGCAAATACAAATCCTGGAATACTATATGGGATCAGATATAAAATATCTATCCATGTATTTACATTTCCAATAACATGCATTCCACCGAAGATAAGTCCAGATACGATGATAAATAACCAATCTGTATGGGGAAAAATATTCCGAATGGAAAGTCTAAATACCAATTCTTCCATGAGTGGTGCAATTACTACTGCCGATAAGTACATGTAGATAGGCATTTCACTAAAAATAGAACGAATTAATTCTTCGTTTCCGGCAGTACTTTGTGGTTCGATCATTAGGATAATAAGGTTGCTTAGCATCATGAGGCCTAACATTAAGAACCAGTATTTAAAATATTTTTTGAAATAGGTTCTATGATTTTTTTTAAGATCGTTCCATTGTTTTTTTAACTGGTCTCTTAATAAATACATGATAATTGCTAGAGTTATTACTTCGTAGGCAAACATGTAGATTGCTTTCGTAATGTTTGGTAACGTAGCTGTATCAATGCCAAGTAATGCGAATGGGAGCACTTCTAAGTAAGGTAGTATGAAATATGCTAGGATGGCAAGGGTTCCGGCAATCGCAATTTTTATATCGTATTTTGAAGCTTTTGTCATTTTTATCATCTCCATGTTATTATTATACCAAGTTTTCCTAAAAATGTCTTGTATAATTCATCATATGTAAAAAATATACGTTTATGTTATAATGTGTAGGAAGGGAGAAGATAGTTGTGTTATACATAAAAAGAGGAACACTGGAAGATTTAGAACGTATATATCCTTTTTATGTGCAAGACTTTCCGAGAAGTGAGAGAAAACCTTATCGAATTTTAAAAAAATTGATGAACCGTAATATCGGTGAGTTACAAATATTGTACGATGATAAAATATGGGTGGGCTATGCCTTTTTGATCGTACAGAAGAATCAAAGGGTAGTATTGCTTGATTATTTAGCAATTCGCGATGGTATGCGTAGCCGTGGATATGGTGAGAAATTAATCGCAAAATTAAAAGATTCTTATCGTACTTACGATGCTCTATTTGGTGAAGTAGAGAGGGTAGAACATTTTTTGCCTGAAGCTCTGAATCAACTTCGTATTCGTCGCATTCGATTTTACGAACGATTAGGATTTGAACTTATGAATAATTATGTGATTAGATTATGGGATGTAAATTATGTTCCGGTATATGTGACGACAAAGGAAAAGATATCTCATCTGAAAATGGCTTCTTATATTGAATCTTTTTATGATCTATTTTATGGATCTTATTTTAAAACAGAGGAGGATTATCATCGATGCGTATCGTTTTATCATAAATAAAATTATCATACATATGATAAAAATGAGGAAAAGGCTTTGTTATTTTTTGAATATGTGGTATAATACTCATGGAATTGCAGGAAGAGTGGGACATCCCACTCTTTCATGTAGATGGAGGAATTTATGGAAATTACGAAGAAAGTGGATATGCTAGTACGTGATGTGATCGAAGAAAATGGATATCGGTTAGATGAAGTGCTATATGAAAAGGAAGGTAGCATGATGTTTTTACGCCTGATTATAGATAAAGAAGGCTTTGTTGATGTCGATGATTGCGTTGCTGTTAGTAAATTAGTGAACCCTATTTTAGATGAAGCGGATCCAATCGAGGAAAATTATATATTAGATGTTTGTTCGAAAGAGAAAGGTTGTGAATAAGATGGATGCTAAAGCATTTAAGAAAGCAGTAGATTTATTAGTAAAAGAAAAGGGAATTGACGAAAAAGTAATATATGATGCAATGGAGTTAGCGCTTACTTCAGCATATAAGAAGAACTATAATTCTCTTTCTAATGTCAGAGTAAATATCGATCCTGAATCAGGAGAAATCCACGTATATTCTTATAAAACAGTTGTAAATGATCCAGATGAGTATGGATTAATCAATGGGAAGGAAATCGATGAGTGGTATGATGCACACGATGAAGATGCAGAGGAAGAGCCACAGTTAGATGAAGATGGAAATCCAATTGTAGAGGAACCACCAAAGGAAATCAAATTTGATGAACGAATTCATTTGACTTTAGCACAAGCACAGAAACTTGTTCCAGGAATCGAAATTGGAGAAACGATCGAAGAAGAAGTTACACCAAAGGATTTTGGTCGTGTTGCTGCTTCTACGGCAAAACAAGTTGTCGTTCAAAAAATTCGCGAAGCTGAGAGAAATAACATTATCGAAGAATTTAACGATAAGCAGGATGAAATGGTTACAGGAACGGTAGCGATGGAAGACGTTCGCAATTACTATATCGACTTAGGAAAGACACAAGGAATTTTACCGAAGTCAGAGATTATTCCAGGTGAGACGGTAAAAATGGGATCTAGTATTAAAGTATATATTACAAAAGTTGAGAATAATACGAAGGGACCACTTATTTTACTATCTAGAAGTCACTATGGATTTGTAAAGAGATTATTCGAGTTAGAAATTCCAGAGATTCAAGAAGGAATCATTCTTGTTCATAGTGTTGCGCGTGAGGCTGGAGTTAGAACGAAGATTGCAGTTTCTAGTGAGCTAGCAAATGTCGATCCAGTAGGATCATGTATCGGAGAACATGGAAGTAGAATCAATCGTATTATTAGTGAATTAAATGGTGAGAAGATCGATGTGATTCCATACGATAACGATGATATGAAATTTATCGAAGCAGCACTCAGTCCAGCAAAAAATGTGCATGTTTTAATTACTGATGAAAAGAAAAGAGAGGCAATTGTCATCGTCGATAATGACAACTTGTCTTTGGCAATTGGAAAACGTGGATTAAATGTTAGATTAGCAGCACGTTTAACAAAATATAAAATTGATGTGAAGACATACGAACAAGCAAGAGAAATGGGAATTAATCTAATCGAAGGGTAAAACTATGAAAGTAAAAAAGATACCGATGAGAACGTGTGTCGTCACACATGAAAAATTGCCAAAACAGGAACTGATTCGTGTTGTTCGTACACCAGAAGGAAATGTCGTCATCGATACGACAGGTAGAACGAATGGACGAGGAGCATATTTAAAAAAAGATTTAAGTGTGTTTGAAAAAGCAAAAAAGTCAGGAGTGTTAAGTAGACATTTAGAAGTAAATGTCCCAGACGAAATATTTGAGTCGTTAAAAGATTTTGTAAAATAAAAAGAAAGAGGTGATATTTATGATGAGTGTGCTAGAGTATGCAGAAGATATCAATAAAACAGTAGATGAAGTATTGAAAGCTTGTAAAGCACTCGGAATAGAGGTAGAGAATGAAGATGATTTACTGGATGAAGATGCGATCGTAGAACTAGATAATACGATCAATTCAGAGATGGTAGAGGAAGACAAAACAGAGGAAGAAGCTTTAGAAGATCTCGTAGAAGATATTATCGAACAAGAGAAAATCGAGGTTGATAATACAATCAAGAAGCAAAAGCTAAAAAAGAGAGTAGATAAAAAACCAGCATTCGCCGGAAGTAAAAAAGATTTAGCTAATAAGAGAAAACAAATGTATAAACATAAAGAGAAGCTTGTTTCTAATGCACCGGTAAACGATGATCATATTGTTTTCTACAAAGAAAATATGACGATTAAAGATTTAGCAGATGCATTACATGTACCAGCTGCAGAATTGATAAAAAAATTATTTGTTCTAGGCGTTATGTGTAATATTAATACACCTATTTCTTATGAAAATGCAGAGGTGCTTATCTTAGATTACGATAAGGAACTAAAAAGAGAAGAAACAGCGGATGTTACAAATTTTGAAGAGTTTGAAATTACAGATCGTGAGGAAGATTTAGTGGAACGTGCTCCAGTTGTTACGATCATGGGACACGTCGATCATGGTAAGACAACTCTTTTGGATACGATACGTAAGACGAATGTCGCAGGTGGGGAAGCTGGTGGAATTACACAAGCAATTAGCGCCTACCAAGTAGAACATGAAGGAAAGCCAATTACTTTTATCGATACACCAGGACATGCGGCTTTTACAGAAATGCGTGCACGTGGAGCATCAATTACAGACATTATCATTATTATTATTGCAGCAGATGATGGTGTTATGCCACAGACAAAAGAAGCAATCGACCATGCGAAAGCAGCAGGAGTACCAATTATTGTCGCAATTAATAAAATGGATAAACCTGGTGCGAATCCAGAAAGAATTATGACTGAATTAACAGAATACGGACTTACACCAGAGGAATGGGGTGGAGATACTCTATATAATAAGATCGTAGCATCTACAGGAGATGGAATCGGAGAATTATTAGATAATATTCTACTTGTTGCAGATATGCAAAACTATCGTGCAAATCCAAGTCGATATGCAAGTGGAACGGTTGTAGAATCAAGATTAGATAAACATCTAGGACCTGTTGTTACGATGTTGATTCAAAATGGAACACTTCGCTTAGGAGATCCAATTGTCGTTGGAACTGCGTATGGAAAGGTTCGTTCATTGAAAAATGATTCTGGTGTAGAAATTATGGAAGCTGGACCTTCTAAACCAGTAACGATTACAGGATTAAATGATGTCCCAAGTGCCGGAGATAAATTTATGGCATTTGAAACTGAAAAACAAGCTCGCAGTATCGGTGAACAACGAAGAGAACAAGCGAAAACAAAATCTAGAAGTGAGAAGTCTGCGATGAGTTTAGATGATTTATTTTCAAAGACTCAAGAAGGAGTCAAAGAAATTAATGTTATCATCAAAGCTGATGTCAACGGAAGTAGTGAAGCAGTTAAAAACTCTCTAGAAAAACTAGAAGTAGAAGATGTCCGTGTAAAAGTTATTCGCAGTAGTGTAGGATCTATTACGGAAAGTGATGTCGTCCTTGCTAAGGCAAGCAATGCGATTATTATTGGATTTAATGTTCGTCCAAGTAATGAGATTAAAGATTCTGCAAAAGAAAACGGCGTTGAAATTCGTCTTTACAATATCATCTATAAAGCTGTAGAAGAAATGGAAGCTGCTATGAAAGGGCTTTTGGAACCTGAATATGAAGAAAAGGTAACAGGAACCGCTGAAGTCCGTCAATTGTTTAAATTCTCTAAAGTTGGAACAATTGCTGGATGTTATGTAAGCGACGGTGTTATCAAAAGAGAGGCAAAAGCTCGTATTATTCGCGATGGAATTGTAATTTACGATGGAAATATCAATTCTGTACAACGTGAAAAAGATTCTGTCCGTGAAGTAAAAAAAGGATTAGAATGTGGAATTACGATTGAAAACTATAGCGATATTAAAGTAGGCGACGTTATTGAGTGCTACGAAATGGTAGAAATAGAAAGATAACTATATGACTTCATATAGTTTTTTTCTTTTCATCATGATATAATAAAATAGGTGATAAAAATGAGTGTAAAAATAGAACGAATAGCAAGTATGCTAGAAAAAGAAATTAGTTACATTTTAATGACGGAGGTAAAAGATCCAGATATTAAGTTTGTAACAGTCACAAATGTCAAATTAGCAAGTGATTTAGGATATGCGAAAGTTTATGTAACGGTATTAGATCAAAATAAAAAAGATGAAACGTTACGATCTTTAAAAGCGGCGCGGGGATTTATCCGTAGAGAGCTTGCAAATCGTGTAGAGATCAGACATATTCCAGAACTTGATTTTGTCTATGATGAATCAATTGAGTATGGAAAGAAAATAGAAGATATTATCGAAGAAATTCATAAAGATGAGAAAGAATAAGAGTGCAAAAAAGCACTCTTTTCTATTGACTTTATTTCAATCATTCTGTATGATATATTCTTTGCGGAAGGAGAATATTATGGGAGTTTGTTTATTAGGATATAAAGGAAAAGATTTAGAAAAAGTAAAAGATTGGGATGGATTCGTGAGTCCTGATGGTGAGTTTTTAAAGGTGACAGAAAGAGGAAATATGGAAGCAGTTCATGATGAATTTGCAGAGATTTATGCACTGAATAAATTAAATAAAAATTTGGATAAAGAATATGAAAGAATTCAACAAAATAATCCTAACTATCGTTCAATTTGCCTTGGTTATAAAGATATTCTGATCCATTGTTTAGGATATGTCAATATGGAAAGACTTAGCGATCATTTGTTAATAGAAGTACCTGATCCAAGTATCAATGGGTATAAAGTAACAGATGCACAATTTGATACACTCGCACGTCTTGTAAGGATAAACGGTGACGATGAGAGAGACTTAATGCAGGTTTTTAAATATGAGCGAAAGATGGGAGAAGGGTATCAATATAGAAGATAATCATTTGCAATATCGTGCGTATTTGAATCATATGATATATTGACAACTTAATAGAGTATGTTATAATAGATTTATCATTTCACTGAGAAGAATATTAGTAGCGATCTGATTGGTAATGAGAAAGTAAGTGGTTGATGAAAACTTACCAAGATCAGAAAGTGAATTACCTATTTGGAGAGAAATCGTGTCTTCGCGTTAAGAAAAGAGAGCATAAAGTTATTTATGAAGTAAGGTGGTACCGCGAGCAATCGTCCTTACATCATAGATAGCTTTTTTTATTTAGAAAGAGGGAGAATTATGGAATTAGGAAGTTATATTGATCATACAAAGTTAGGTTTTACTGTGACAACTAAACAAGTGGAAAAATTGTGCGAGGAAGCACGTGAATATCATTTTGCAAGTGTTTGTGTTCCTCCTTGTTATGTACCAGTAGCAAAACAAACTTTAAAAGATTGCAGTGTTGCTGTTTGTACTGTCGTAGGATTTCCACATGGGAATCAACTTACAGACACTAAAGTGTTTGAAGCGAAGAAAGCAATCGAGATGGGTGCCGATGAAATAGATATGGTCATGAATATAGGTGCCTTAAAAGAGCAAAGTTACGATTATATTATCGAAGAGTTAAACCAAGTGAGAGATGCATGTGGTGGACATATTTTAAAAGTTATTATCGAAACAAGTGTATTATCAGATGATGAGATTCGAGAAGCTACAAAATTGTGTAATTTATGTTTTATTCATTTTGTAAAGACTTGTACTGGTTTTGGAACGAGAGGTGTGCTACCACAGGATTTAGATATCATCAACGAGGAAAAAAACGAAGTGCTAGAAGTCAAAGCTAGTGGTGGGATTGCAACTTACGAAGATGCAATTTTAATGATTGAACATGGTGCGACACGCATTGGAACGAGCCATGGAGTGGAGATTATGAAAGGAGAAGCGGAAAGTGAAATTATATGATGAATTAAAATGGAGAGGTCTTATAAAAGATGAGGCTGGAGATGATTTAGAAAAAATAATCAATGAAAAAAAGGCATGTTTCTATTGGGGGACAGATCCTACTGCTGATAGCCTTCATATTGGACATTATTCTAGTTTAGTAACTGCTAAGAGACTTGCAAAAGCAGGATTTCATCCAATATTATTGGTTGGAGGAGCGACTGGTATGATAGGTGATCCAAGACCGACATCAGAAAGAGAAATTATCTCAAAAGAAACAGTTTTAAATAATGTAGAATCTATAAAAAAACAAGTTGAAAAGATATTTAAT
>USET01000034.1 GCA_900553765.1 uncultured Mycoplasmatota bacterium | reverse complement strand
CCCCCTAACCAAGGGTCATAATTAAGCCCTACGGCAGCACGGTAAAGCCGCATTTTATGACAAAGGCAGGCGACGCTTTTATATACAAGCACATGACAGGAATCATCGACAACATCATGGAAGGATATCCTGTAGTTCTTACAACCGAGGACGGCACAACCTTAACCATTACATACGAGGGAGAGGCAGCAGACAAGCCATTCAAGGTTACACTTAAGAAGAGAGCAACCCGAGTAAAGGCTTTCCTTTCAATTGAGACAATGGAATTCTACCTCGGCAGATTCAACTACACAGACATTAAATTTTAAGGAGGACAGCGACATGGAAACAGCAATTAGAATCACAATAAGCCTTGGCGACGCAAGAGAAGGAATCAACAGAATCCTGGATAACCCATACTTCGAATGCCTTCAGCGTACAGCAACCAACCAATGGGAGAGCGAAAGATTCGACGATGAGGATGAGGACGAAGCAGACGACCTCTACGAACTGAAGGAGACCCTCACCCACACCCTGGCAGGGCTTGATTACGACATAGAGAACATTACAGAGTTTTCCATTATTTGAGCCATAAAAAATGGAGTTTAGTACTTTATTTGATCTGTGTTACTGTAAGGATGATTCCGGACGCAGTTGCACCTTTTGTATGGGGATTGTTACTTGAAATTTTAATACGAAAAAATTTTGATTTATTTTTTATTGGATTGATTGGGTATGAAACGATGTATTTATTTTCAAATGCAATTCTTCCAAATATCGAAATGAAGTTGTACAGTACTTTAGAAGTTGAATTTATGAAAAAAGCAACAAAAGACCTCTATAGGAAAATAGATCAGTTACCTGCGATTGCTTTTGAAAAGATGGGAGTTGGAGAATTTGTAAATCGATTGGTTCAAGATCCTAGTCAAGTATTACAATTTCTTAGAAAACTTATTATGTTATTTTTACGGAGCATTATTGCGATTGTAGTCATTGTTGTGTCTTTCTCGATGTCGTTCATTTTAGGAATTGAGATATTAGTTTTTGCAGGAATTACAGCATTGCTTTCTTATAAGATTTTTCCAAAAATCAAAAATCTTCAAAAAGACGTTAAGAAAGAATCAGATCAAATTGTAAAAAAAGCAACAGAAAATTTATCTGGAATTCGTGAAATTAGAGCATTGGGTGTTGTAAAATCAATTGAGAATAAATTGTTTGAACATGTTGATACAATGTATGTACATTTAAAAAAAAGTTCGGATTATGAAGCAAATTACTATGGATTAAGTAATGCGTTTTTCTTTATTTTAGAATTTGTTATTTTTGCTACATGTGGTTATTACTTTGTTCAGGGGAAAATTGCCTATAGTATATTTATTATGATGGAAACTTATATTTGGCGTATTAGTTATGTCATGGAAAGTTTAAGTGATTTTGGTGTTAATTTTAATAAAGTAGTCGTGTCTTTAGCGCGGATGAATGAGATATTAACAAATAAACTTTATCCAGATATGAAGTATGGAAAGAAAGTGATTGATCATCCAATTGGAAATATTACTTTTGATTCTGTGGAGTTTCAATATAGTAAAGAGGAGGAAAAGACTTTACGCGGCTTAAATATGGAAATTACACCACATAAAAAAATAGCAATTGTAGGGCGTAGTGGAAATGGGAAAAGTACAATATTTAATTTGTTATTACGTTATTTTGATGCGACGAAAGGTACAATTTTAATTGATGATACTCCGATAGAAGAACTATCAGAATTATCTTTACGTAAGAATATTTCAATTATTAGACAATCACCATTTTTATTTAATATGAGCATTCTCGATAATTTAAAGCTAGTAAATGAAAATGTCACTTTAGAAACTGTGAGACAAGTATGTAAAAAAGCATATATCGATGATTATATTATGAGTCTTCCGAAACAATATGATACTATTATTGGTGAGGGTGGAATCAATTTAAGTGGTGGTCAAAAGCAGCGAATTGCGATTGCAAGAACGCTGTTGCAAAATACGAAGATTATTTTATTTGATGAAGCGACAAGTGCTTTAGATAATGAGTCTCAGGAGTATATTAAAAGAACGATCGATGGTTTAGTACAAGATCACACGATTGTAATTGTTGCACATCGATTATCTACAATTATAGATGCTGATCTTATTTTTGTAATTCATGAAGGAAGAGTGGAAGCGAAAGGCACACATAAAGAGTTATTAGAAACATGCGAAAGATATCAAAGTTTATATCAAATGGAGAGTATGTAAAAGCAGAAGGTAATTACTTCTGCTTTTCATTTTCTTCAATATAGATTCTAGGAACTCTTTTTCCAATTGTACAAATGACTTCATATGGTATTGTTTTTAAATGTTCCGCTACTTGTTTAATATGATAATTATCTTTTAAAATATCAACGGTATCATATAATTTAACTTTTCGATCGACTTTGACCATCAACATATCCATGCAGATATTTCCGACAATCGGGTAGGGAATTCCATTAATATATACCATTCGTCCTTTGTTGGCACGTATGACTCCATCAGCATATCCGATCGCAACAACGGCGATTTTTTCTGTTTCTTTTGTTTTATATGTGGCATCATATCCAACGGTTTCTCCTTTTTTTAATTCTTTTAAGGCTATCACACGACTATGTAGAGAGAAGGTTGATTTCAATTGTAAAAAGCTGTTTTCTGAAAAACCATACATGATAAGCCCAAGTCGGCAACCATTTGTATGTGGTATATGTGGGTAACGAGTCAATGTTTCGCTTTGTGCGATATGTACGATTGGAATCTTAGATAGATCGATCTCTTTTGTGATGCTTTGGAAAGTCTCTAATTGTTTTTTTGTCGTCTTTCCGTCACTTGCTTTATATATATGGGTATAGATTCCTTCTAGATGCAGTCCGCGTTCTTTTATTTTTTGCCAGATATGATTCATTTCTTCTCTTGTTTTAATCCCTAAACGATTCATTCCAGTGTCAATTTTTAAATGCATTGAAATCCCTTCAAGATTTGTAGGTAAGATTGTTTCAAAGTATTCTAGGGATGGAATGGTAATGGTAATTTTTTCTCTACGGCAAATAGATAGATAATTAGGGTGAATTACACCGAGGCATAAAATAGGGATATCTTTTATTTCTTCACGTATTGTTAATGCTTCTTCTAATGAAGATACAGCAAGATAATTACATCCTCCCGCAATAATGCTTTTAATGACCCTGATATCATAATGACTATAAGAGTCTGCCTTTACTACGCCGAAGTAGTAATCATAGTCATTATATTTTTTGACTAATTTTTCTACATTTTCTCGGATATTAGATAGATTTACTTTGACATAGGTTCCTCTATAGTTTTCCATAACATTCCTCCATTCTAATTCTATTGTACTCTGTTTTTAATATAAAAAGAAGTAAAAAGACACTATCTTTACAATAATGTCTTTTTGTTTGAATATTATTTTTTCTTTTTAATTGGTGCTCTTTCGGAAACAATTTTCGGTGCTTTTCCATCTAGCATGATTTGTAATGGATCTTCTTCATTTAAGAACCAGCGAGCATGTTCAAGTAACTGAGTAAATGTTGGAGTATAAACTGTACCTTGTTCTGATGCATCTAATTCTGCTAGCATTTTTTGAATGTTAGTTTTCATTCGTCGAGACACTGGATTCTTTTGATTGTGATTGTGTCTTGTCTCTAGAAGGTAAAATTCTCTATGTCCATCGAAGTCTGGCTCAAATGATACAAGATAATTCATTCCGAAATATTTATCTAATAAGAACCATTCTGTTCGAGATAAATAACCTATATTTGTTTCATAACCTTCTATTTTTGTCGTTAATAGCTCACTGAGTATTTCTGGATGTTTTTCTAGTTGTTGATGTCTGTTGAGTAAATCAATAAAGTTTATATTCTCTAAAAATAATGTATATCGATTATAATAATTTATCAATCTTGGGGTTAAATCTTCTTTTGTTAACTGATATTGTTCCAGCGTAGAGAAAAAATGTCCTATTTGACTCATTAAATTTTTCTTCATCATAGTATAAGTGTAGTTTTTTGCATTTCCAAGGGGATTCAATGCTTTGATTTGAGTTAGATCTTCACATTGTAATTCTGTAACATTGAATATTCCATTAAGCAAGAAATCTTTTTCGGAAATCGTTCCCGTAGTATTTGTTTCTGAGATATGGTATGGAATTGATTCCCATGTAATGCGATGTTCTTCGACTTTTGTGTTTTCTTGTTCTAAACGTTGTAAGAAGGTTTCTTGTTGATTGATTCGACGATTTAGGGCTTTGAGTGTTAGATTAGGATCATTTAGTTCCCATAATCTAATTTGGAGCATACTCCAAACTTTTTTGTCGTCTTTCTTTTTGATAAGTGCTTTTGCTTTCTTTTTAAGATCATTTATTTTTTCTTCGTTTTTGATATACCATTTCCATTCACTTACGATTTTTTTTAGATTGGTAGACATATCTTTTGTATTTTGAGTTAATAGTTGTTTCGCATTTTTTAATAAGATACGATTTAAGTTTCGCATCGCAGTAGCTGAATATTCTTGATAAAAAAGTAATTCTCCGTCATTGTTACGACCGGCAATATATTTGATATATGAATTAGGATCGACAAATGTTTGAACATTACAAATAAGAGATTCTCTCGTAATTCCTTGTTTTTTTCTTTCTTTTATCGCTTTTTCTTCTTCATAGTTTTGATATGCTAAGAAAAGTACGTCAGGATTAAAGTTGTAATCTTTTGCAGCTTGAGCGATTCCTTTTTCTTTACAGTCCTCAATTAATTCTTGAAATGAGTTTTTTGGTAAGGATAAGATACGATTCATCTCCCTTGCAAACATATTTTTCTTTTCATTTTTTTTCATTATTCCCGTTGATGGTAATGACATAATTTCACCTCTCAGGTGGCTATATTAACACAATATATAGAAAAAAGCAATCGTTATAAAACGATTGCAAATAAATTACCGCTCCCTTTATTTACCAATTTAGATAAAGTTTGTTGAAGTTTGTATCTTGCATTTTCTGGAAGCAGTGATAATTTTGCTTGGATTCCTTCTTGAACGATGACGTCTAAGCTGCGTCCAAATATTTCACTTTTCCATATAGCGCTCGCATCTTTGTCGCTATCTTTCATTAAATGATTGATCAGTTCTTTACTTTGAAGTTCCGATCCAATAATTGGTTCGAAGGTAGATTCTACATCTACTCTGATCATGTGAATAGATGGTGCGACTGCTTTTAATTTAACACCATATCTACTTCCTTGTTTTAGAATTTCAGGTGTATCGAGTTTCATATCGGCAAGTGTTGGGGTCGCAACTCCATATCCCGTTTGTTTGACCATTTTGAGCGCACCCTTGATTTGATCGTATTCTTGTTTTGCCTCGGTGTAATCCTGGAATAAGGTGAGTAGAGCGGCTTTGCTTGTGATATCTACACCGATGATATCTTTTAATATTTGATTGTAAAGGTCACCTGGTGCGTTGAGTGACACTGTAACGATACCAGTTGAAGTATCGACATTGGAAAGATATGCTTTACTGATATATTCACAATCTTGAAAATGTGATGTGATGTGTTCAATATCACGTAATTTATCGATTTCGATTACACTTTCTCTAATTTTATCTATATATATCTTCTTAAGCCAATGATTTGCAGATAAACATGCGATCCATTCTGGCATATCGACATTTACCTCTAGTACTGGAAATTCGTATAAGGCTTCTCTCAAGATATTATAGATATCTCTTTCCGTCATATTTTCAATGCTGATTGGTAAAACTGGAACATCATATTCTTCTTGCATTTTTTCAGCGAGACGTTCTGTTTCAGGCAACATCGGATGTGTTGAATTTAGAAGGACGATAAATGGTTTTCCAATTTCTTTTAATTCTGCGACAACTCTATTTTCTGCTTCGACGTAGTCGACACGATTCAGCTCACCGATCGATCCATCTGTAGTTACGACGATTCCGATCGTAGAGTGATCTTTAATCACTTTCTCTGTACCGACTTCTGCAGCCTCGATAAATGGAATTTCTTCATCATACCATGGGGTTTTAACCATGCGAGGCCCATTTTCATCCTCGTATCCTTTCGCATTAGGAATGACGTAACCTACACAGTCGACGAGGCGTACGTTCGCACTAAAATCGTCGATTTGAATTTTCGCAGCATTGCTAGGTACGAATTTAGGCTCTGTTGTCATAATTGTTTTTCCTTGTGCGCTTTGTGGTATTTCATCTAATGCACGCTTTCTTTCATACTCGTCTTCTATGTTTGGAACAACGAGGTTTTCAATTACTTTTTTTATGAAAGTTGATTTTCCCGTTCGAACCGCTCCAACGACACCTAGATAAATGTCTCCACCGGTTCGTTCTGTAATACTTTTGATAATTTCTATTTTTTCCATCTGATCCCTACTTTCTTTCTAGTTTACTATATGATTGTGTTTTATAAATTATCACAAAATCATTTAAAACTGTGTTATAATGAAAAAAAGGAGGAGAGTATGAAGCGCCTAAGAAAAATAGGTTCTATCTTTTTCGCTTTCATGATTACAATATGTGTCATTGGCACTATTGCAATACAACAGTTTCAAATTGTTGTGAGTGAAAATCACATAGAAGAAAGCTTATACGAGGCAGATTACGAGACTTTGTTTCAAATGATCGAGCTAGAGCAAGGAACATTATTAGATCAAATCAATTCATTAGTAAAAGCACGTCCTTGGATCGGGACGAGTACGACGGATATATTGCAGACGGATCTCATTTCCATCTTGGTAAAAACGGTAATTGAAAATCAAAAAACAAATAAACTAGATCATCGTTTGTCAAAAACAGAACTATTTACGATTTTAAACGAACATAGTGCGATGATCGAAAGGGATTTTAAAATAAATTGGAATAGTCAAACCAAAGAGCCGATTTTAAGGCAAATGTCAGAAGATATCTACCAACTGATCGATCAAATTCCCAAAGAGGTTTATCAAATTGTCATCGATTCATCAGATATCAATGTATTATTAAATGAAAATATCAGTTGGATTATATTGCTGATTGCTGGTGTTTTTATAATAGGTCTTTGGATGTTAAATTTAAATCGCAATTTTTTTCTTTATCTTATGATTCCGACAGGACTAGCTGTACTTTATTCTTTTGTTTTCACACAATTTTTTCAGTTTGCGATCGCAAGTGCAACGACGCCACAACTAGCATTTGCCGTTGATTTGTTAGGACCGTATATAGATGAGACAGTGAAATGGACTGAACAAGTGGGATGGATTGTATTGGGAATCATGATCGGCGTAGGTACGATTTATTTGATATGTACATTGTTGCAAAGAAAAAGAGAGGGGTCATCGAGATAGGAGGGTTAATTATGACAGATGTAGATAAAGCGGATGTAAAAGAATATGAATATAGGAGAAGAATCATCGAATTAGAAACGGAGAAAAATCTCGAAAAACAAAAAGTGATGCAAATGAAACTTCAATATCAACAATTGGAAAATCAATGTCATTATTTAGAAGAGTTGATTGCATTGCAAGATGCGAAATTAAATAGTAAGGGATGGAAAGCATTAGAAAAAATGAGAAAGGTTGTTTATTGTTGCCGTCATTTTTCAAAGCCGAAAGAAGTTACTTTATCACAGGAACAAGTTTTAAAATCTGATATAGATAAGAAAGACGAACCAAAGCCGAAAAAAGGAAAACCTTATCGCAGTCATTATGAAGAAGATCAAGATTTTTCCAAATATCACACAGATATTAAAACGTTGACTTTTTACTTGCCTCAATATCATACATTTCCTGAAAATGATGAATGGTGGGGAAAAGGATTTACCGAGTGGGTGAATACACGCAAAGCGAAACCACTTTTTCCCGGACATTATCAACCGAGAGAACCACACGATGATATCGGATATTATACGCTAGATAACAAAGAGACGTTAAAACGTCAGATCGATTTAGCAAAGAGACATGGTATTTATGGGTTTGCTTTTTACTATTATTGGTTTAGTGGAAAACGATTGATGGAAAAACCAGTCGATATATTTTTAGAAAATAAAGATCTTGATTTTCCATTTCTATTCTGCTGGGCAAATGAAAACTGGACGCGTGCATGGGATGGTTCGCAGCATGATATTATTATGAAACAAGAATATAAGAAGGATGACTATCGTGCGTTTATACGAGATATTAAAAAGTACTTGATGGATGAGAGATATATTCGCATCGATGGAAAACCAATTATAATGATATATAATATTGCGGAAATTCCTAATTTAGAAGAACTTGTCAATGCTTGGCGTGTTTGTGCAAGAGAAGAAGGAATCGGGGAGATTCTTGTTTGGATTCGCTATCCTATGCAAAAGAATGAACATGAATTTGCAGGGATTGTCGATGCAGAATTCGATTTTGCACCTCATTATTTTGCTGGTGTAGAGAATCATATAGATGATCTTCCAAGCAAAGAAGTATACGATTATGAAAAGATTGTAGATCAAGCGATCGAAAGATATCAGCCACATTTTCCAATTATTCCATTTTACTATTCTTGTACTATGGGATGGGATAACACTCCTCGGCGTAAAGTGAATCCAATGATATTTTATGGTTATTCACCTAAAAAATTTTACGATTGGGTTCGAACGATTGTCAAATTTACGAGAAAGAGACATCGTGAAGAAGATAGATTTATTTTTGTAAATGCATGGAACGAATGGGCTGAAGGAACGTATTTAGAGCCCGATAAAAAATATGGTTATACGAATATCAATACACTTTCAAAGGCTATATTTGATTTACCTTATCAGGAACGTAAAACGAAAAAGAAAGATTAAGATTCAAAAGAATGCTTTTGAATCTTTTCTATTGTACTTTAGTAAAGCATAAGCTATAATAGAGGCAAGAGGTGAGATGAATGTTCTATGGTTGGCTTATCCTGGTAATTGTACTTGCCGTAATCGAAGCAATCACAGTAAATTTAACGACGATTTGGTTTGTTGTAAGTGGGATCATCGCTATGATTTTGTCGTTTTTTACAGATAGTATTACAGTACAATTTGCCGTTTTTGCACTCTTTGGAATTTTTTTGTTGATCGTTACAAAACCTATATTGAAAAAGTATTTTCACCGTCCAAAGATCGAGACGAATTTAGATCGAGTCATTGGAATGGATGGATTAGTAACAGAAAAGATCACAAAGACCACTGGAGAGGTAAAAGCGGACGGAAAACTTTGGACAGCTTATGCGGATGAAGAGATTATGCCTGATACTGTCGTAAAGATTGTGAAAAGGACAGGTGTGAAAATTAAGGTAGAGAAAGAAGGAGAATAATATGGAAATATTTATTATTTTAATTGTTTTGGTAGCTGTGCTTGTGATACCAAATATTAAAATTGTTCCACAAGCAAAAGCTTATGTATTAGAGAGAATTGGATCTTATCATGAAACATGGCGCAATGGATTACATGTGAAAATTCCATTTTTAGATCGTATTGCGAATGTCGTTTCTTTAAAGGAAATCGTCAAAGATTTCGCACCGCAACCAGTGATTACAAAAGATAACGTTACAATGCAAATCGATACTGTCGTGTATTTTCAAATTACAGATGCGAAATTATACACATATGGTGTTGAAAATCCAATTAATGCGATTGAAAACTTAACAGCAACGACACTTCGTAATATTATTGGAGAATTAGAATTAGATCAAACTTTGACATCTCGAGATATTATCAATTCTAAAATGCGTTCTATCTTAGATGAAGCGACAGATCCTTGGGGAATTAAAGTAAACCGTGTCGAAGTTAAAAATATAGTACCACCACGTGATATTCAGGATGCAATGGAAAAACAAATGCGTGCTGAACGTGAACGTCGTGAGAAGATCTTACAGGCAGAAGGAGAGAAAAAATCTAGTATTCTAATTGCCGAAGGAGAAAAAGAAAGTGCAATTTTAAGAGCAGAAGCAAAAAAAGAATCTCAGATTAAGATTGCTGAAGGAGAAGCAGAAGCACTGATCAAGTTAAAACAAGCTGAAGCTGATGGAATTCGTTTGTTGAAGGAAGCAAAAGCGGATTCGGCAGTTCTTACGTTGAAGAGTTTAGAGACATTAAAAAATGTGGCTGATGG
>USET01000033.1 GCA_900553765.1 uncultured Mycoplasmatota bacterium | reverse complement strand
GAAGAGAAATATGAGAAGAGTAGGTAGAAGAAGTAAACGAAACCAAAAATGGATGGTCATAGGAGTGCTGTCAGCATTGTTTATTTTTAGTACGGGATATGCAATACTAGCAACACGGTTAAATATACGAGGTACTTCACAGATTAGTGCAAATTTCAATGTATATATAGCAAGTATCACAGAAAAGAAAGTATATAAAGCTACAACCAATAGCGCGAGTGTAGGCTCTGATAAGTTAACAGCTAGTTTTGACGTCGATTTAGATTTACCTGGAAGTTATGCGGAGTATACAGTTATAGTTAAGAATGACAGTAATTTTAATGTAGAGTTAAAAGAGATTACAGGAATAGATGAGGCAAATCAGAAAATGCCAAAGGAAATACAGTATTCTATAAATGGAATAACAAAAGGAGAAGTATTAAATCAAGGAGGTCAAAAAGAATTTACAGTCAGAGTGGATTTTGATTCTACTGCAACCAGTTTGCCATCGACGGGAAAGACGTTGGAGATAGAATTAAATTATGAGCAAGCCGTCGATCCATCTACGTTACCACCAACAACTGAAACCTGTTTTGAAACAACTTCACCTATCGACGGAGAGATCATTGGTGGGGTACAAATAGACCCTGATACGTCAACAGTTATCACGAATTATGTATGTGATGATGAAACAGTAGTAATTCCAGATCAAATAGACGGAAAAAATGTGATTGAAATATCGCCAGCTGCATTTGCGAGTAAAAATTTAAAACAGGTGGTATTACCTGATACGCTATTATCTATCGGCCCACAGGCGTTTTATGAGAATAATCTAACGACAATCACAATACCACAGCAGGTAAGTGTGATAGGTGAAAACGCGTTTTTTAGAAACCCTATTACCTCTATTACTTTGACAGAAGGAATCACAACTATTTCAGAGGGCGCATTTAGTTATATTGATACATTAGAAACTCCAGTTATAATTCCAAGTACTGTTATATCGATTGGCGCTCGTGCTTTTAGTGATGATATTACTCATTTCATCAATCTAACTGGTAGGTCTTTTGACTGGCTCTATGTTTTAACTGGTGAAACTCTTCCGGAAATGAATTGTACTTTTGTTACGGGAACTTGTCTAAACACAGTTGTATCTTCATCGTAAAGAGATTGAAAAAATCTCTTTTTTGCGTGTTCCAAAAGAGGCAATATTGCAATTCTATCCTATCTACGATATAATAAACGCTTAAGAAAAGGAGAGTGGAATTATGCCGAGTGCGATGACACATGCTTACTTTGCTGATGATGTATATCGAAAACTACCGTCTCGTGTCAAACAAAAAGTAGAACGAGATACGATGCGCATATTCGCACAAGGTCCCGATATGCTCTACTATCATTTCTTTTCTTCGAAGGTGCGGTCGTTTGGAAAGGAAATGCATTCTCATAAAACTAAACGTTTTTTTGAAACTTATATCGAATATATGAAACGATATCGTCTAGAGAAAAAGAAAGAAGTGATCTCCGCTTTCTATGGCTTTTTGTTACATTATATATTGGATATGAAAACGCATCCTTTGATTTTTTATCAAACGGGATCTAACACTAAGAATAAAAATCAAAGTAAAAATTCTCATAGAGAAATGGAACTATTATTAGATCTTTATTACATGGAAAAGAAAGAGAAGAAAAATCCTGCAATCATTCGTCATGATCGATATTTATTTCCACCACGCACATTTTCATCTTCTCTAGAACATCTGTTGGACGATACGATAATGAAGACTTATCGGAAAGAAGATATGGGAAAGTGTTATTTAAAATCTATGCGAAAAATGAGATTCGTACATCGTTTTCTCTCCTATGATCCACATGGGAGAAAATTAAAGTTTTATCGTATTTGTGATCGTTTGAAACTACATAGAGGAAAAAAGTGGCAATATTTATCGTATGCGAACGATTTAAGAAGAAAAGCTACCTATTTTAATTGCGAACATAACAATTGGTGCTATCCGGTGGATGCATCTATTGAGAAAACAGAATCGTTTTTCGAACTATACGAAGAAGCAATAGAGGAAGCTGTGATGTGGATTTCTAAATTCCACGATGTCTTTGTCGGAAAAGAAGACGTAAAAGAATGTATGAAAGACTTTCCATCGAATTCTTATTTGACAGGAGTATCGGAGTTCAAAAAAACGAAAATGAGATATTTTAAAAAGTAGAAACCCATCCAGTCATGATGGGTTTCTTTGGAAATATCTACCACACACATGGACTTGTTTTTTAATTTTTGTTACAATATTAGATAGGTGGTCATATGAAAAGAAGTGAAGTTGATCGGAATAAAGTAACACCGATGATGAAACAATATTTAGAAATCAAAGACGAAAATGAAGATATTTTACTATTTTTCCGCCTAGGTGATTTTTACGAAATGTTTTTCGAGGATGCGATTACAGCATCTCGAGAATTAGAACTTACATTAACTGGGAAAAACGCAGGACTAGAGGAACGCATTCCTATGTGTGGAATTCCTCATCACGCTGCAAATATATATATCGATAAATTAGTAGATAAAGGATATAAAGTTGGAATATGTGAACAATTGGAAGATCCTAAGAGTGTAAAAGGGATCGTAAAACGAGGGATTATACAGATTATCAGTAAAGGTACGATTATCGATAATGAATCGTTATTAGAATACGAAAATAATTACATTGGCGCACTGGTCGACTATGGTCATGCGTATGGACTTGCATATGGTGATATCTCAACTGGTGAGATGAACGTCAGCATAGAAGAACACAACGCGACGAATATCGTAAGTGAAATCGTCAGTATCGGAATGAAGGAAATGATTATTGCGAGCAACGTCGATAAAGCGATCGTATCGTTACTCAAACACCAGTTTCACATGAGCGTGACGATTACAGATGCAAACGATGTTCCAAAAGAATATGAGACGATCTATCAAAATATCACTGATGTTCGATTGATCGATGCTTTAAAACATTTGATCTGTTATATGTTAGATACGCAAAAAAGAGATCTTTCGCACTTACAACCAGCAGTCGTAAGAGAAAAGAAAAAATCATTAAAGATGGATATTCATACGAAGAGAAACTTAGAGTTGACAGAAACTTTGCGCTTGAAACAAAGAAACAACTCACTGATCTGGCTGTTAGACAAGACGAAGACGGCGATGGGATCACGTATGTTAAAACAATTTATAGAAAACCCACTTGTCGATATCGACGAAATTGAGCGTCGCTATGATATGGTAGAAATTTTATTAAAAGAATTTCTCATCAAAGCCGATTTGCAAAACTTACTTTACGAGGTATATGACTTAGAGAGATTATCTGGTAGAATTGCCTTTGGAAATGCGAATGCAAGAGACTTGCTTCAGTTAAAAAATTCGTTGAAGGTACTTCCGGGAATTCACGAAATTTTAGAACAGATTGGATTTTACAAAAACGTTGAGACACTTCCTGAATTATACCAATTACTAGAAGATAGCATCTACGAAAATCCGCCTATATCTATAAAGGAAGGATACTTGATTAAGGAAGGGTATCATCGAGAATTGGATGAATTAAAAGATCTTCGCAAAGGTGGAAAAGATTTTGTTGCACGCTTTGAAGCAGAAGAAAAAGAACGTACCGGTATTAAAACTTTAAAGGTAGGATATAACAGAGTTTTCGGATACTATATCGAAGTATCAAAAGGACAGACAAATTTAGTTAAAGAAGAATATGGATACGAACGAAAGCAAACGTTAAGTAACTGTGAACGATATATCAGTCCGATTTTAAAAGAAAAGGAAGCGTTGATTTTAAATGCGGAGGAAAAGATTATCGATTTAGAGTACGAATTGTTTGTTCAAATTCGTGATAGAATAAAAAAAGAGATTCCAAAATTACAAGCGATTGCCAAAGTCATTAGTGAGATCGATGTGCTGCAAGCATTTGCAACAGTTACGGAGGAGAACAACTATGTGAGACCTGTTTTAAATCGAGAACACAATGTTGCAATCTATAATAATCGTCATCCTGTTGTTGAGAAAGTAATGTCAGACGAGTTTGTCGATAATGATATCGTCATGGATCAAAATACGGACATTCTTTTAATTACAGGGCCAAACATGGCTGGGAAGTCAACTTATATGAGACAGATGGCAATTACCGTTATCATGGCACAAATCGGATGTTTCGTTCCAGCAAGTAAAGCAACACTACCTGTCTTCGATGCGATTTTTACGAGAATTGGAGCTAGTGATGATTTAGTGAGTGGGGAATCGACATTTATGGTAGAGATGAATGAAGCGAATCGCGCCATTGAGAATGCAACCGAAAATAGTTTGATTTTATTTGATGAGTTAGGACGTGGAACGGCAACGTTTGATGGAATGGCACTCGCACAAGCGATCATCGAATATATTCATAATAAAATTCATGCAAAAACACTCTTTTCGACACACTATCACGAGCTTACGGATTTAGAGGAAAATTTAAAGCATTTAAAAAACATTCATGTTAGTGCATATGAAGAAAATGGAACGATTACATTTTTACATAAAATTAAAGAAGGAAGTATCGATAAAAGTTACGGAATTCACGTTGCCAAACTCGCTAATCTACCATCTTCTTTGATAACGAGAGCAAATCAGATATTATCTGTATATGAGAAGACAGAAGCGAAGCGGGATTTAAAAATTCAAGAAGCACTTCCAATCGATGAATTAATTCCGAAGGAAGATTCAAAAGTGGAGAAACGGCTCGATGAAATTGATCCACTTTCAGTGACACCACTAGAAGCGTTGAATTTACTGAATGAATTGAAAGAACTAAGAAAGGAATAGAGGGATAAAATGGATTTATTAAAAAAAGATTACTGGTGGGTATGGTTAATTTTGATGTTTATAACGCAAGGACTTGCGATCTTTGCTTTGGCGGCATCGCTTCATGCTTACGACAAGAACGCATGGTATGCAAATTGGGTCTATTGGGTGATTGGAATTATTTGTTGCCTTTTTCCAGCGATGGTCATGCTTACTGTTTTGATGTTTCAATTGACAGTTGTAATTGCCGATCGTTTGGAAGTCCCGGGTAGAGAGATTTATACGTCTCCTTACACTTGGATTTTATGTCTTGTCGTTCCAATTTTGGGATGGACGTTGCTGATCGTAATGGAACTATATTTAGCAATCGAAATTTTAGTTCAACTTTACCGTGGTAAAGGAGAACAGTATATGTAAAGCTCTTAGAAGAGCTTTTTTTGTTTGACTTATGCCACAATATTCTATATAATATATGGCAATTGGAGGCGGTAAGGAATGCATCAACCTAAGATTCAAGTAAACATTAGTGGAGAAGAGAAAAATAAAAGCGAGATCGTATACAACAATGTGATAGATCAAATGGAAGACATGAAGCTGACGAAAGCAGAGCAAGTTCAATATTTAAAGACAAAAGTAGCAGCACTCGAAGTAGAAACGAGAAATAAATTTACGATGTGGGCTTTGATTGCTATCGGGTTTGCTCTTATGTGTTTAGGGCTATTCTTTATGTATATCGATTATGACGTTCTTGGAATTATCACAGTACTTGGAACGTTCGCTGGAGTGATTTATAGATTGATTATGGTGTTTAAGAGTAATATGAATATAGCAAAAGATGATAATTACGATAAAATTGAACAGTTACGTCGTATGCTAAGTGGGTATATCAAATAAGAAATTGATGAGAAATGAGGAAAATACGTTACTATTTTTCTTTTTTTTGATATAATGGTTTCAGGTGATTTTATGGAACAGCTAAACAGAAGTGAATTACGTAAAAAAATAATGACGATATTATATCAGATGAATACCTATCAAAAAAATCATGTTGAATATCAAGTAGATGAAATCATGAAAGAAGTAATGCCGATCGAAAATGAATTTGTTAAAGAAATCGTATATGGCGTTATAACGTATCAGAACGACATCGACAAACTTGCCAATACGTATTTGAACGGATGGACGATCGATCGTTTAGGAAATACGGATGCGGCAATTTTAAGAATGGGAATCTACGAGTTAAATTATACAGATACACCACCAATTGTTGCGATTAACGAGGCGATTGAACTTGCTAAGGCATATAGTGATACGGACGTTAGAAAAATGATCAACGGGGTATTAGATAAAATCTATCATGCAAAAATAGACAAATAGTTGTTTTTACAACTTATTTTTTTTCAAAAGCAATTGACGAACAACAGTTCGCTATTGTATAATGAAGTAGGATAGAATTGAGGAATGAACGATGGATCAAAACGATAAATATTTAACAGTCAGTGCCATGACGCGTTATTTAAAACATAAATTTGATACAGACCAAAATTTAAGACATGTGTTTCTAAAAGGAGAAATCTCCAATTTTAAAGCACATACAACAGGACACATGTATTTTTCTGTAAAAGATGAAGCGAGTAAGATCAATGCGATTATGTTTGCGAGTAGTGCGCGCAAATTAAATTTCGTTCCTGCGGATGGCATGAGAGTCTTATTAGTGGGAAGAATTAGTGTTTACGAAGCAACGGGAAATTATCAAATATATGTAGAGCAAATGATGGAAGATGGAATCGGAAATTTGTATGTTGCTTTTGAAAAGTTAAAAAAGCAATTGGCAAGTGAAGGACTATTTGCTCCGGAACATAAGAAAAAGATCCCTAAAATTCCAGAGCGTGTTGGAATTGTAACTGCAGCGACAGGAGCTGCAATCAAGGATATTTTATCTACGATAAAAAGACGCTATCCAATTTGCGAAACAATTTTATTTCCGAGTTTAGTACAAGGAGATGCTGCAGCAGAAGATATCGTAAGAAACATTAAATTAGCGCAAACTTATGATCTCGATGTATTGATTATCGGTCGTGGAGGTGGGTCTATCGAGGACTTATGGCCGTTTAACGAAGAGATCGTAGCAAGAGCGATCTATGAGTGCCCGATACCGACAATTAGCGCAGTAGGGCATGAGATCGATTATACAATTGCTGACTTTGTCGCGGATTTGAGAGCGCCTACGCCAACGGGAGCTGCGGAGATAGCCGTTCCGAATATGGTGGACTTACAAAAATTATTAGCGCAATTCCGCATTCGTTTGAACGAGGGAATTTATAAGAAAGTAAATTATCAAAGGTTATATTTAGAAAGCGTTCAAAATTCGTTTGTGTTAAAAAACCCGATGATGATGTTCGATGGAAAGAAACAAACTTTGGATTACTTATTAGAACGAGCAAATCAAGGCGTTTTAAAGAAAGTAGAACGTATGAGAACACACATGGATCATATAAAGCAAAACTACTTATTGCTACACCCAGAAGAGTTGTACAAAGAAGAAAAATTAAGGTTGGGAACTCTAATGGAAAAATTGGAATTGGTCAATCCGATGAATGTATTAAAACGCGGATATACGTTAACATATCTAGAAGATCATACGATAGGGAATGCTGAAGATCTATCTGTGGGAGATCAAGTAAAAATTAAATTTCACGATGGTACGATACTATCGACAGTAACAGGAAAGGAAGATTAAAATGGAAAAGAAAGAGCCAAAATTTGAAGAAAAGATAGCAGAGCTTGAAAAAATTATCGATGCATTGGAAAATGGGAATATCGATTTAGATGAATCGATCGAAAAATATACGAAAGCGATGAAATTAGTAAAAGAATGTGACGAAAAGTTAAAATCAATCGAACAACAAGTGAACCAAATAGTAAGTGAAAATGGGAAGTTGGAACCATTTGAGTTAGATGACGAAAAATAAGCGGCGCTTATTTTTTTCTTTACTAAAATTTAAGACGATGTTACAATAAGTATGGTGAAGAATATGAAATTAAAATCGGGGAGAAGAGTTGTATTTCGAAGAGAACGATATATTTTAGTCGGGTTGTTAGCGTGTATGTTTTTATGTTCTGTTGGCTACGCAATACTATCTCAGCAGATAAAAATCAATGGTATATCAAGTATTTCGACGAACTTTGATATTTATATCGAATCGATTACAGAAAATAGCTTAACGAATGCAGAAACAGTAGGAGAGCCATCGATCACAAATAAAACGTCTGGAAGGATTGAAGTAAATTTAAACGAAAAAGGCGCGAAAGCGATTTACGATGTAACAGTAAGAAATGTGGGAAACGTCGATGCTTTAATTACTGCAATCGAAGGAATCGAAGAGGCTAATCAACAGGAACCGATTGATATTACAGTATCGACCAGTGGTCTTCAATTGTATTCATCTTTGTTGCAAGGCGAGACTATGACATTTCAAATCGTTGTAATGTGGGATGGTTCAATTACCACTACTTCATCTGCTGAGAACAAGACGATCGACTTTACAGTAGAATATCAGCAAAAAACAGCAGATTCACCAACGTTTGATCCGGGTGTGCAATTTGCGTTAGGAGATCATGTTAAAGTCTTAGGACTTACAGATGCTTTTCGTGTTGTAAACATCGACGGTGATATGTTATATTTACTGTCTGATAGAGCAATTGCATATTCTAAATACGACGGTTCCGCTGTTTTTGAAGAAAGTAATGTATACAAAACTCTACAAAATATGACGAGCGGTTGGAGAAATCAAATTTCGAGTGCAGGTGGTAGCACTTTAGGATATAATGTCACTTTGATGAGTCAGCAAGAACTTCTAAATTTTATGTGGGCTATGGATGTTGACTGGGATGGGAACACTTATTATGTTCGTGGTAGTAAAGTAGAATGGCTTATAGACTATGATTTTGCTTACGATCACAATAATGTTGGACAGTTTGGTTTTCTTACAAGTACAGTGATCGGAGACAAACTTGTAAATTTTGTGGCTTATAGAAAGGATGCTACAAATAATCAAGCAACATTTTTACAAGTTGGTAATTTTTATATATATGGAATGGATATCCGACCATGTTTGACAATCGATAAGGCGAGTGTTTCGAAAATAGAATAAACGAAACCAAAAGGGGCAAAATAAAAGTGGTAGTAATATCACTTTTATTTTTAAGTTATATTTGACATACGATTCAAATTTTTAAAAAAACAATTACAATGTTATTGACAAACATTTCCCAACAGTATTAAAATAATATTGTAATTATCATCCGGGCGGATGTTTTACTAGAAGAGAGGAGAATTATAAAATGACAAACGGAAAAGAAAAAAGGGATCAGAAGAATGTCTTAATTGGAACATTACTTGCTGCAGTTTTAATTATGGCGATCGGATACGCAGCATTAGCGCAACGTTTGACAATCAACGGTACTGCTACGATTTCAAGTGAATGGAATATTGCGATTACTGATGCAAAAGAATCTTCAGAAGGAAAGGTTGGAAACCCTGTTGTAAGCGGGATTGATCACACTACAACAACTGCTACATTTAATGTAGGATTTACAACACCTGGAGAAAGTACTGTAATCGATGTAACAGTGCACAATGGTGGTACATTAGATGCTGAGTTAGAATCAATTCAAATTACACCTAGCGAAGAAGAATCAAAATTAAAATTTGAAGTTATTGGTGTATCAGAAGGAGATCCTCTAACACAAGGTCAAGATCAAGTTGTCAAGGTAAAAGTTACTTTTGAAGATGACGGAACTGGTCAATTACCAACTGTAAAAACAAATACAGCAACAATCATTTTAAATTATGTACAAGCATAGAAAGGATTAAAATATGAAAAATAAGAGAAATTATTTATTAGGTGGGTTATTCGCCGCTGTAGTATTGATGGCTGTTGGTTATTCTGCTTTAGCACAGAAGCTTACTATTAACGGTACGGCTAACATCACTAGTACGTGGAATGTTGCAATCACAAGTATTACCGAAAAAGGTAAGACAGGAACCGCTACTGTAGTTGGTTCACCTTCATTCACAGCAAACTCTGCAACGTTCGCTGTAGATTTTAAAACACCTGGTGATTCTGTTACTTTTGATATCGTAGTTAAGAATACTGGTAGTTTGGATGCTGTATTAAATGCGCTTACAATTACGCCAACAGAATCAGCAACATCTGGAATTAAATATACGGTAACAGGAGTTGCAAAAAACGATAAATTACCAGCAACATCTGGAACAGATACAGTTACAGTAAAGGCTGAATGGGTTGGAACAGATACAACGGTTCCTACTACAAAGACAAAGTCATTAACAGTTACACTTGATTATATTCAAGATACGAGTGCA
>USET01000032.1 GCA_900553765.1 uncultured Mycoplasmatota bacterium | reverse complement strand
TTTACATTTAAATTTGCGATCGCTGCAATTATCGCATTGTTCCACGATGTCTTTATGATATTTACAGTATTTAGTTTATTCCAAATCGAAGTATCTAGTATCTTTATTGCAGCAGTTCTTTCTATTATTGGATATTCGATCAACGACACGATCGTAACATTCGACCGTATCCGCGAAAATATTCATACGAAGTTTAAGAACAAATTAAAGACAAAAGAAGATTTGTGTGAAGTTGTTAACATCAGTTTAAGAGAAACGTTGAATCGTAGTTTAGTAACGACATTTACGACATTGATCCCAGTAGTTAGTTTGATTTTACTAGGATCACACGAAATCATTACATTCAATTTAGCGCTTTTTGTAGGGTTTGTAGTTGGTGTATATTCATCTATCTTTATCGCTAGTCAATTGTGGATTGAATTTTCAAAACGCAATATAGGAAAAGCAAACCAAAAAAGGTGGTATGAAGAAGAGAGTGACGAGGTAGAAGAACTTACTGTAAAAGGAATTAATGCATAAACGAATAGAGGGTGTTATAAATGACAAAAAAAGATTCTAACGTGACGTATGAAAAGTTAGAACAAGAATGTAGAAAGTACATGAAAGAGGAAGATGTCGCGCTCATAAAAAAAGCTTATGAGTTTGCGAAAGAAAGCCACATGGGAGAATTACGCTTAACAGGAGAGGATTACATTGAACATCCTCTCTCTGTTGCTTATATCCTCTCTCATATGAATGCTGATTGTGCGACGATTTGTGCAGGACTTATGCATGATCTGTTGGAGGAAAATGATGATGCATTGCCTTATTTGAAAGAAACTTTCGGGGAAGATATCGTTTCGATCATCGAAGGGGTTACCGTTATCAATCGTTTGAACTTTGAAGGAGATACGCAATCTTTGATTGCAAATCATAGAAAGATCTTAGTGGGACTTTCAGAAGATGTACGTGTTATTTTTGTAAAAATGGCAGATCGTCTTCACAACATGCGAACTCTTTGGGCACTTCCTGAAAAATCTCAAAAAGAAAAGGCGAAAGAAACACTTGATATCTTAACGCCGATCGCCCATCGCTTAGGTATGAACCACATCAAAAGTGAGTTAGAGGACTTGTCTCTTCGTTATCTAAAACCGGATGTATATTTCTCTATCGTCGAACAGTTAAATCAGACGAAATCGGAGCGAGATCAATACGTTACTGATATGATAGAGAGTATCCATAAGATGTTGGAGGAAGCAAACATCCCACATAAGATCAAGGGAAGAGCAAAAAGTATCTATAGCATCTATAAAAAACTCGATAAAGGAAAGAAATTTAGCGACATCTACGATTTACTCGCGCTGCGCGTATTTGTAGATACCGAAGCAGAGTGTTATCAAGTATTGGGAATTATCCATTCGAAATTTAAGCCGAAACCAAAGCGTTTCAAGGATTATATCGCAATGCCGAAGACTAATATGTATCAATCTCTGCATACGACAGTATTTGGAGTGGACGAACAACTTTTTGAAATTCAGATTCGTACTTACGAGATGGATATGGTGGCCGAAAATGGTATCGCTTCTCACTGGTCGTACAAAGAAAAGGGAAGTAGTACGAAGGCAAGTCTACAAAATGCGATGGAACAAAAGTTACAATTCTTCCGCTCTCTCATGGAGTTGAAGCAAGAAGGGGCAAGCGAAGAAGAGATCGCAAACTCTGTTGCCGACGAAGTTTTAAAAGAAAATGTATACGTCTTTACTCCGCAAGGAGATGTAATCGAATTATCTAAAGGAAGCACGCCAATTGACTTTGCCTACCGTGTACATAGTAAAGTTGGAGATCAAATGGTAGGAGCGATTGTCAATAATAACATCGTTCCTTTAGACTACGAACTAAAAGATAATGATATCGTTAAGATCAACACGAGTAAGAACTCTCCTGGACCTAGTAAAGAGTGGTTAAATATTGCGCATACAGCGCAGGCGAAAAATAAAATCCGTGCGTTTTTCCACCGCATCGATAAAGAGGATTATTTAAAACGTGGAGAAGAAGCGATCAACAAAGAATTACGTAAGAGAAAGATCGCGTTTGGTGACTTTTTCACGGATGAAAACGAACAAAAGATATTAAAAGAATTAAAATACGATACGTTAAATGAAGTTTATATCAATGTTGGAAATGGGAAATTACCAGTCGGAACATTATTAAACGTAATCTTTAATGAAACAGAGACAAAAGAAGAACTCATTTTAAAAAGAACGCAAAATAATAAGGTATATGTACCAACGATTAAAAATGATATTGTCGTCGATGGAATCGATGAGATTAAAGTAAATATTGCAAGTTGTTGTAAACCGATTCCCGGAGATCCTATTACTGGGTACATCACAAAAGGAAATGGAATTACAGTTCATCGCATGAGTTGTCCAAACGTTCACGATTTACAAGAGAGAATGATTTCTGTACATTGGAACGAAGAAATACAAAAGAAATACCCGACGACTGTTTTGGTACACGCTATAGAAGAAAAGAATGTGCTTTTAGATATCATTTCTAAGACAAGTAATACGAACGTGACTGTTCAGGGAATTCAAACGCTTCATACGAATGATGGATTTTTATATAAAATTACCGTTATTCTTTCCAATAAAGAACAATTAGATAAATTTATGAATGATGTGAAAAGTATTTCTGAAGTTCGCGATGTAGAAAGATGGATGCAATAATGAGAGTGATTATACAGAGAAGTTTACAATCGAATGTCAAGGTGGACGGTAAAATTGTTGGAGAAATCGAAAAAGGACTTGTAATTCTCGTTGGATTTACATATGATGATACTATAGAGGATATAAAAAAGATGGTCGATAAAATTATTCATCTTCGTATTTTTGACGACGACAATGGTGTTATGAATCGTTCTTTATTAGATGTTGGTGGCGAAGTTTTAAGTGTTTCACAATTTACTTTATATGCCGATACAAAAAAGGGGCGAAGACCTAGTTATATGAAAGCCTTGAGAGGGGAAGAGGCAATTCATCTATACGATCAGTTTAATTTACAGTTAAAGGACCATAATATAAACGTAAGTACCGGTATCTTTGGAGCCGATATGAAAGTATCGATTACAAACGATGGCCCAATTACGATTGCGTTAGAAAGTGAGGAGTGGCATGTTAAAAAATAAGATTGACTATAAGTTAGTGAATATCGCACTCATTGCAGGTATTATTTATCTCTTGTATCATACTGGAAAGCTGTGGATGGGAGTAACAGACAAAATTATTGCCATTCTATTGCCATTTTTCTTTTCCTTTATTATCGCCTATGCTTTTTATCCGGCGGTCAAGTATTTAGAGAAAAAAGGTTTTCCAAAATCGATTGCGATCTTCGCAGTTGTCGCAATTATCGTAAGTCTATTTGCAATTACGGCGATTTTAATTGCACCGTTACTATTCGATCAATTATCTAGCTTATTTAACAGCATTATTTCTTTCTTAAAAGAGATGTCTATCAATTATGATTGGAACGTTGGTCCATTACAAGATTCACTATCTAAAACCTTTAAAGAAATTATCGTGAATTTAGGAAAATATGTATCAGATGGAGCTTTGTCAGTGATAGGAGTATCCCTATCTGTGATATCGGCTGTTGTCATTTCGTTCTCTGCATTTATTTACTTTTTGATCGATATGGAACGTATTCGCGAAGGAGTTAGAAATTTTTTAAAGAAGACTTCGACACGTGCATTTCGCTATGTACAAACTTTAGACCATGAAATGCACAACTATTTAACGGGATTTGTTAAAATTATCTTTATCTCTTTAATTGAATACACGCTAGCGTTTTATATCATCGGGCATCCAAATGCATTACTATTAGGTTTTCTAGCAGCAGTAGCGACCCTCATTCCTTATTTTGGAGGAATCGTCGTCAACTGTATTGCCGTTATTACTGCGTTTGTATCAGGACCGGTCTTATTCATTAAAACAATTATTGCTTTCCTAGTTTTATCTAGTTTAGATGGATATTTGATCAATCCACTCGTCTATGGTAAAACGAACGAAGTTCATCCGATCGTCGTAATTATGTCTGTATTCGCAGGTGGAATTTTATTTGGAGTTACGGGAATTATACTTTCATTACCATGTGCGATTTTACTGATCGCAACATATAAATTCTTCCGTGAAGATATTGTAGACAAATACGAAGAGATCAAGGAAGGAAAAGATGAAAAAGAAAAAACTGCTCGAAAAAAAGAGAAGAATAGAAAAAGCTCTAGCACAGTCTAGAACTTTTTTATGTGAAAGATAGATTTATAGAAAAACATCGACTACTTTCTTGACAAAAAAGAAAGGAACTAGGTATAATAGTAACAGAATGATAGCGAGGGGTACTATGTCCAAATGGAAATATTTCATTGTTTTGCTGTTTTGTTTGGCAATTTTTCCAGATATTGTATCGGCGGAATCTTGCGATTATAATGTGTTATCTAGATTAAAAAACTATGCTAGTAACATAAAATATGACTACAGTTATACTGAACAAAATAACCAGGTTGTATTTACTGCACGTTTTACAAATATTTCTGATAATGTCATTTTAATAGATAAGACAACAGGACAAACTTATACAAATGTCGGTGAAATTACAGTGGGAAACCTGCAACCAGGGAAGAGTTATGAATTTACTGTAATTCCTTCAAACAAAGGTTTAACAAGTGTAATTCGACGACAAAATATTTGGGGACAATGGGTAGAATATGAAGTGCCAACAGATGTAAATGAAAATTGTAGAAATACAGAATTAAAGAAAATTTATATTACACTCCCATCCTACAACCCTTATTATAAATTACCTGTATGCGAGGGCGCAGAAGAATATGACATGTGTTTTAAATGGCAAAAGCACGAGTTATCGGAGACAGAATTCATAGAAGATGTAACTAAATATAAAGAAGAAAATGCGGTAAAGGATAAGACAAAAAAAGAAAAGGAAGAGACCCCTTTAATGGAACAGATTGTTGCGTTATTAAGAGAATACTATTATGTTCCAATTACGATTGCGATCATTATCGTGATTGCGGCAATTTATATAAAGAAAAAACGAGAAGCAGAGGAAGGCTGGTAGTATGAAAAAGATATTTTATGGGATATTAGTCGTTGGTATTGTTGGTATCATGGGATATGCTACACTACAAAATGCTGAGGAAGTTGATGCAAAACCTATTCCTCAAGATGAGTTATGTAAACAACCTGGTTATTTTGAAGATAGTTTTAGTTACAAAGAAAATGAATATTGTTCAACTACTTGTGTAGCAAAAGGATATACTGATTTTCCAACTGATATTACAACGGTAAATGTCGATCAAACAGTAAATGCCGGAGGACAATTTCAATGGGAAGAGATTCGAATCAATACGGAATTTGAATGTACGACAAACATCGATTATTCAAAGTGGTATAACGATTATAATCGCTTGATTGAAACTGCTAAACAAGCCTTGAGAAATATCGCTAGGGAAGCGCATCAATATCACACAAGAGATGTTATTGGACCTTGTAATATTCGAATTTATAATGGAACATATACAACTTATTCGAATACGAATTCATACGCTAGTGAATGTTATAACTATGCCAATAGTACTAATGAATACATTAATTCAATTAGTAAAGTAAATGAATATGCTCCAAATGCTAATTGGAAGAGTGAAGCAACACGACAACATATTTCTTTTGACGCACAATATTTTGAGCAAGGAACTAGAGATTGTTATTCATTGGGAGCAACTGGTGATCAGGGTAAGGCGTGTAAACCTGGATACAGACCTGATGGTGCGAGCTTATGTTGTAAAGTTAATTCTTGGTATGAGTACAAGTGTTATACAGAAAATTATAGTGTATCTAAGGGTGAACTAATTAAATATGAGAAAGTTCAATGTGGAGATACGGCAGATACATGTCATGTTGTAGATACTAAATATTATTGTAGTCAATCTATGCCTGTTTGGGATGTTAATTACGATAACTATTGGGTAGATGTATTTAACGATGCAATGAGAAAATTAAAATCAATGGGATCCAATGGATTACCAGGAAAGTTAAAAGCTTGCAATGAATCAAGTGAGAAGAGAATTCAAAAAATTGCAAAGGATCCACGCACGATTGTACATTATGTAGATCCAACTGACAATTATCATGACGCGGAGAATTTACAGTTAGAAACTGTGGTAGAACAGCCACTCACTATGACGACAACTCAAAAAACACCTGCTGCTAATCCAAACATACCGGTGTTGAATACAATTGCTGATGGGGTGTCTAACAATGGGAACAGTAGTTTTAGTTTTACTGCATTGGGAAAAACTGCAGGTGTTAGATTATATACACAAACGACCTCAGCTGCTTATTCTCAATATGCCAATACTCAAGTTAAGAAAAAGGCAACTGCAAAATATAAATACGAGTTACCGGATGGATTTTATCAATATACGTTAAAACCTGATGGAAATATCGTTCATAAACCGGGATCTACAGGAGCAAGTATGGCAAATCAAGGATCTATTAGCTCTTATGTGGATAGTGGACGTTATATCGATTTAGGATACTCTAGTTATCCAGTACATTATCAGACTCCAACGGGAATTTATCCGATTTCCTTAACTTATAATATTCCAGGAGTTATTGATGGAGACCGCTTGTATGAATGTATGTATCGCGTTAAGAATCGTATTGCATGTCCGGAAGGAGAATGCCCTGATCCTGGAGATGAAACCCCACCAGGTGGTGGTGGAGGAGACGATAATCCACCATGCCCAGATGGAGTATGTGATGACGACGATCTATATTCTGGCTTGAATGTCGTTTATCGACCAATATCCTTATCCGCTCCTTTCCATTATAGAAATGGAAAAGTTAGAGAATCTGGTGAAAATTGGACAGATGAAGATATAAGTCAATTCATTTTAAATAATCGTGGTGTATCTGATGATGCGGTTTATAATAAACAACCAATTTATGAATTTACTTTAACTCCTGCAGCGATTGCTGATATTCGAAAGTATAATAGTACACATGAATTTTCTGATTTTAGAACTATGACGTGCTATGGAAAAGATGGAGAAGGTAAATCGATTGGAACAAAATGTAAAAGTGAGTTTATAGACAACATGAAGGGTACTTTAAAAGCAAAAGGGTCTTGTATTACGGATCGTAGTGCAGCTGGTTTCTATAGCTGTGCCGGAAAGAAGTCAAATCAAGATCAAATCGATGTTGCAAAGATGTTAAATAAGAACGGAAGTTTATAATTTCTGTTCTTTTTTAATAAAAATTTGACAAAATGAAAGTTTTGTATATAATAAGAGGCATCAGGGAGGAGAATGATACAATGGCTTTGAGTAGAATACAAAGCAAAAAGGCTTTATATAAGAAAGCTTTAGCTGCATTACTTGCAGGAACAATGGGAATGGGAATTGCTGGATGTAGCAATTCAAACGAAGGAACACAACCAGATTCAAAAGAACAAACGTCAGAGGTAAATGAAGATCCGAAAAGTGAGAAATTTGAACTTCCAACAGAAACGATGAGTGTTGAGGAAACACAGGCTTTGGAAGTTGGAACAGAGATTATGTTGACAGATTTAAGTAAAATGCCAAACGAAGCAACTTTAGAAGAAATGAATCGTTCTACAGCGTATTTATTAGATTTAAGTTTTAAGGATCAGAACGGAAAAGATATTGAGGGTGGAGTTATTATGAGTGGAACTTTACCTGATGGAATTTTAGATACAGGGTATATAGATGAACCATTAGAAGATGGCACAACAAGAAGAACAAAACTAGTTGGGATAACTATCGCACAAGTAGATTCATTTACTCAAGATGAAAATGGACAATGGATCAAAATGCTTACAGATGGTGAATATTTGTATGAAGGAACTCCTGTTGTTTCAGAAAAATTGTTACAACAATTTGGTGGACCTCAAAAAACTAAATAGGGAAACTATTCACATTAAAAATTGCTTTTAATATATAAAAGCAATTTTTTGTTTTAATAACATAGTTATTGATGATGAGGATATCAATTGACATTCTTTTTTTTATTCCGTATAATGAGCTTAGTATATAGTAAAGAGGGGTAAGATGGGAAAACACAATAGAAAATCATTAAACAAAAAAAGTGTAATTGTTTTATATGCAAAAAAGTATATGAAGATTATAGTAGGAATTGTTATCACGTTGATTGTGATAATTTGTGTTGCGACCATGTGGAACCAAGAACGGTTGAAAACGATTGCTGCTGATGTAAGAGAAATTATGGAAAAAAATGACCTGACACAAGGACTTTTCCATATCAAAGGAAGTCGAGTTTATTATGAAGATAATGATAAGAAAGAACTAGTGGGTACACTACCTCTCTTTGGATGGGTAAATGGATATGTGCATTTGACGGAAAATAATGAAATGATTCGTATTTGGAATCATGGGTGGATTACATATAAAAATTATAATCAAAAGAATATGAAAACTAGTCTGTTGTTTGCAAATCAAATGCTTACGTACAACACGATGGAAAATGAACAAGTATTTATTGTTCCTTCTACTGGAACTTATAAAATAGAGTTATGGGGAGCAAAAGGCGGAGAATCTACTGCTTACCGTGATACGAATCCTTATGTTGGAAAAGGAGCTTATGTTTCAGGAGAAATCTTTTTGTGGAAAGGTGAGAAACTTTATTTACAAGTTGGATCAAAAGGGGAAGATGGAGAAAAGATTGAAGATTTGAGAAGATTTACTGCCTTTGGATATCCTTCTTCCGGTGGTAAAGGAGGATATAATGGTGGTGGAGACGGAATGGATGATTCTGAATTAAGCGCCGGCGGAGGTGGCGGAGGAGCTACCGATATTCGTCTAGTTTCTGGAAATTGGGATGACTTTGATTCTCTTAAGTCACGTATTATGGTTGCCGGAGGTGGCGGAGGAATGAGTCGGTTATATACTTATACTAACACTTCATACGCGGATGCTGGATCAAGTGGATCTGGTGGAACTACAGAGGGTATAAAAGCGAAAGTGGTTTTATTTGATGACAATATATATGGTTATGGTTCTACACAAACAGAAGGTTATCAATTTGGTGTTGGAGAAAATGGAGAATGGTGCTTATCTACATTAAATGGCCTTGGTGGAGGAGCTGGAGGTTATATGGGATCTCACTCCGGTGCTTGTAATAAAACAGACTGGTATCTTCCAACAGGTGCTGGCGGTGCTTCTTCATATGTATCTGGATGCAAGAATTGTAAGGCAATTAAAGAATCATCTACAGAAGATAATTTAGAATTCGAAAAGAACAGTACTCATTATTCGGGCAAAAAATTTAAAAATATCGTTATGATCGATGGTGATAGCGAGATGCCAAGTACGAAGGATACGAAAAAGAAAATGACTGGTAATAATGGCGATGGTTATGCACGTATTACAAAGGTAGGTTGGTAACATGATAGATAAGAGATTTATATATTTTGTTTTAGGGATTATTTTAGTTTTTATCGTATTAGAGTTTCTGCTTACCTATGTGCCTTTTTTAGAAAAAGAAACTGCGTATGCTTCGTTTGTAGAACAAACAGATAAAATAAAAAAAGAAAAAGTAAATGAGATTACTGAATATCAGTTTGATAATGGCAATTTATATCGGACGCCAACTGGAGATATTTTTGGTTCCTGGGAGTATCCTAATTTCTGTATCGTTCAAGAATATCCAAGTAAAAAACCTGTGATTACAAGTGAATGCGAAAAAATCACTTATGATATTGCAGCAAAACATATAGAAAAGACAAGCGATACAAAAGATCTATTAGATGATACGGAAGTAACCGGGAAAGATACGACAAAGCCATTTAGTAGTAAAAAATACTTTGTAGGGACAAATCCTAATAACTATTTATATTATTCTGGTAGTTGTTATCGAGTTGTAAATATCGCTCAAAATGATACTGTGAAAGTTGTTTACGAGGGAATTGCAAATTCTGATGGAAGTTGTACTGATGTTGCTGATAATAATTCAGGAATGGTTATGCTTTATACTTGGGATGAAAATAAACAAAGATCTGGTAACTTTGAGAATGCTTCTACGTTAAAGGGAAATCTCGATCGTTTTTATGAAGAAGAAGAGATTAATACAGTTGTTATGAAGCAACCGATTGATACCAGTGTTATCGCAATGGCCGATTGGTATATTGGAAAAGTAAACGAAGGCAATACGACGTTACTTGAAGATATT
>USET01000031.1 GCA_900553765.1 uncultured Mycoplasmatota bacterium | reverse complement strand
ACCAATTTATATCAGTTTGTTAAAGAAATTTATATAGTTAATACAATTGCTCATTATGACTACTTAACTACCTGTGCAATCAGTTGATCATAATCACTTTTTAAAGTAGGATTTGAAAAAGCAATAGTTTCTCCTTCTATATTCCAATCATTCGGATGTGATGCTAAAAATTGAATTACTTTCTCAGATGAATCCAAGAGAGATAAAATTTCATCGATTGAATTTTCCACAGTTTTATCTTGTTTTACATCACTCATATCTCCAACAAGTTCTCTTTTATAAAATTCAACATAATAAGAATCCAACCCCTTGTCATTGATGTAAGACATCGCTTTTTCTTCGGTCAAATGCTCAGTATATTTCTTTTTTCTTTCTTCTAATTCTTGTTTTGTCTCTGCAATATATTGCTTTGTCTGAGTAAATTCTTTGCCATCTTTTTGGTAATTTTCAACAGTTAAGATATTAGTAAGCCGCGCATCATTCAAAATTTCTGTAATCGCTATCGAATTATCAAAACTATCTTTCAGATAAGCCTTAAACGCTTTTTCAACTTTCGCATAATCGTCTTTTGCAACCGTTTCATTTAATTTCTGATTCACTGCTTCAATATCTATATTTTTGGCGTTTACCAACTCTTCCAATTCCGTAATTTCAGCTTTCAATTGATTTTCTTGATTCATATCAAAAAAGAAAAAATATGCAACCAAAACTAAAAATATACCAATGATAACTCCTAACACAATAATAATTTTCTTTTTCATATACCCACCTCTATCTATATTATATCTCATGTCTTTTAACATAAGCAACAATATCATTTAGATTTTCAACAGATACAAAGTTACCACCTTTTTGAAACATCTCACTCATTTCAGGTTTTTCTTTTACAATTTCTTTTGAAACTAATTTTAATAGTACTTTTTTCATTCCTCTCAATTTGTGATAATCAATTCCCCCACGCAAATAGAAAAATGGTTCTTCTATATGATTAGCATCTATCAATGTCTTTTGATTTTGTTCACTTTTTGGATAAGCTCCTATACCACAACAACATCTCACCCGATATTTTCTCCGAGCTTGCTTCCATCCAGAAATCTTAGAAGCAAAAATCCATCCCATAAAAATAATTTCATCACTACTTTTTAAATACTGCTTCGCCTCATGCAAGGCATAATATGGTAAACTTAATTTATCACCTAACATCTTAGCATACTGAAAAGTATGCCCAGTATTACTTTGATATACAATTGCTTTTATCATACACCCTCCACAAAATTATATTAAAAACCCCATTGCTATATTATAGGCAATGGGTTATTTTTATTTATCAATTAAATTTAATAAATTAATTTTAAAGATATCTTTATCAGAATGTTCTTTAGAAACCATTACGCCTTTATATACCTCTAATTCAGATTGATGTCCTTCTGTTAAAATATCTTCGGGTTGAATTGTTTCTAACATTAAAATTTTATTTTCTTCATATACATGGTAAATGACTTTAATATCACCATGCACTTTAGAAAACATAATATCTGTTGGTAACTTTAGTTCATATGTCCTTGTTTTTTTTACTTGATTCGTAGCGACAAGCTCTCCTAAAAATTGTCCTTCTTTTAGCTTTGGATAATAATCAAAATATAATTTTTTATATGCCAACATATTATATTTTTTTAATGAACGTTCTAATTTATGAAATTCATTTTCATTCACATAATCAAATACATATGCTTCTTTCATGCATATCCCTCCTCATGATGTTGGACATAGAAACGCTAGGGACTTTCCCCCCCTATTATTATCCTATTACACTAAAAATCATATCATACTTCATATCTAAAGTCAAACAAAGAAAAGAAAAAAGTATATGAAATTTCATATACTTATTTTTGCATACCACCTTGTGTTACTTCTTGTGTAACTTGATTTTGTGAAGCTTCTAATAATGCTGCTTTTTCTTGCTCTAAATCTTGGATAGCTTCAGTTGTAGGGGTTACAGTAGCATTCGCATTTTCCTTATCGAGTTCAGCCTGAATTTGATCTCTAATTGCTTGTTCCTCTTCTGGAGTTAATGCATCTCCTTCTTCCACAACCCATGCATTTCCATTAGAATCTACTTCGACTTGATTTCCACCATCGACAAATGTATGATTTTCATCTTCTTGAATTTGATTTCCATTATTATCAACGACAATTTGATCTTCCTCTGGTAATGGTTCAAATTCTACGGTAGAATCTTGATTCAAATTATCTTCTGCTTCATTTGGATCATACATTGGAATATCTGGATCATACTCTCCTCCACCTTGGTTGATTGTAATATCATGTCCATCATCCGTAGAGAAAGAACCATCAGGCTTTTGTACAATTCCTGGAGCTGGTGTAATTGGTGATTCAGAAATCACTTCTCCACTTCCACCATTTGGATTCCCGATTACTTTATCGATTGCATATCCATTTTCAACTGGAGTATCTCCTAAATTAGAAGGAATTTGCGCACCAGAAACATCTAATGAATTTCTAAAGTCATCTCTACTTGGATTCGCTACATATTTGTATCCATTTTCTTTAATTAATTTATCAGTCAACTCATTGATTTGAATGATAATTTCATCGAATGTTTCGTTTTCTTCTTCTGGAACAGCGAATGTTCCTTCTTCGATTTTTTCTTGATAATTTTCAATCTTTTCAAATTGATCTCGCCAAGCTTTTCGATATTGTCCACGTAAAGTAGAAGAAACGACTTGACTATAATCTTCTTGTCCACGAGCTTTTTCAATTTCATCTTTTACTTCTTTCTCGCAGTCATTATCAATTGGCATTCCTTCACTAGCAATTCTAAATACATCATCTGTCATAACTTGTTGACCTTCTGCTGCATTGATTGTCATAATACGCATTTCATCGTCAAGCAAAGAAACAAAATACATTGTTTGAGCACTATACTTCGTGTAAGTATCTGTCGTCCAAGTCTTTGTAATCAAATCATTTAACTTAGAAGCAGCTTCCTCACGTTCTGCGTCTGTCTTTGCCTCTCTATATTGTAACCATAATTCTTGACGTTGTTCGATCGGCTCTCTTTCTTTATTAGAAGAAATTACATTCTCCCAATCAAGTGTCGTATCACTTGTAATCGTCGCAAAGTCCTCTGCATAAATATGAGCTTGATTTAAGAACGCACGATCTAAATCTTCAACTGTCGTGATAATACCATCCATTGCTGCAATATCACGTTCATCCCATTGACCATTCATATTCATGGCAAGTGCGAAGCGAACTAAATTTGCAGAATCAACATTTCCAAGATTTTCTCTATCGAGAGAAACACCCTCATCAATAGAAATTCCTTTTTCTATATTTTCCGCTCTGAATTCACTTAAATTTTCAACTAATTCATCATTTACATTTGGATTAAAACTCTGAAGGCTCTCATCTACAGGTGCATAAAGCTTATCTAAATTCGTCACTGTTGCATTTTGATTAGAATCATTCATAGCAACTCCAGAATTCATATTTCCTAAAGCGTATCCCCCAATACCTCCAACAAGAATACAACCAGTAATAGCTATAGGTGTCCAAGCTTTCTTAGCAAAGTTTCTAACCTTTCCTCTATGTTTAGAGGAAAGGTTACTCAACTTTGATTGAGCAACATTAAATCTTCTTTTTCTTCAGCAGTTAATCTAACACTATTATCAATCATATCAATACATTTTTGAATTGTATCATGATCTATAGCACCATCGATTACTTTTTTATATTCATCAAAATAATTTTCCATGACAAACGCCCCTTTCTATAATTATTTTTCCTTTTTATTTCCAGTTAAATTATAACCGAGTTCAAATAAGTTGGTATCGTTACAATTACTCCATTTGTAATCTTTTGAACCAGATTTCAATTCTCTTGTACGATATCTATAATATTTTACTTTTGTTTCAACTTTTACTTGTTTATACACTGGCTCTCTTACAACCGTTGTCTCATAATCTACTACGACATCGATCGTACCATAGACATCGACTGTCTCAGTCTTATATTGTGTACATCCATATACTTTATTTGCTACTGGATATGAAGTTCTCGTATATTTCTCAGCTGTCCAATATTTTTCTCCACCACAGTCTCCACAATTTTCTTGACTAGAATGAATGTTTTCATATTTTACTGTTGCAGAGTTAGCAGGAATAGAATAAACTTTTACAATTCCTTGATATACCCAATCTCCATAACGATATTCACCTGTTGGTTGGTAAGTATATCCGTAACTAGCACAAGATGTTACTTGTTTTGTTCCAACTTTAACTTGACGTTTTCCATAGATAGGTTTGTTTGGATCTTTCTTCGTAATATTATTATAACCTACTAATTTATTTGCAGTTGTTACTTCTGTCTCAGTTTTTGTATCAACTTGTCTCAAGTCGTTTGCAGTTACTGAATTTTTAGACCAACTTGACCAACTTCCCCATGGACCGTATGATCCATCTGTTACTTTTAAGTACTCACAAATATATTCTTTTCCTGGATCTGGTGTAGGCGTTGGATTTCCTGGATCAGGAGTTGGTGTTGGGTTGCCTGGATCTGGTGTAGGTGTTGGTTGTCCAGGATTTCCTGGGTTTCCAGGATTACTTGGATCATTTACAGTTCCTTTGACAACTGGATTAGATGGACGAATCACTGGGGTTTTAACATCTGCTTCATCTTTCTCACAAATTGTCGTCTTACAGTAATCGTAGCATCCCATATAAACTAAGATATAGTTTTCTTGTTCAGAACACTTCAAATTAACTTTCATAACGAATTCTTCATCGTATTTTGTAATTTCGACATAAGACTCGTCATGATCACATTTTTTACCCTTACTATCCGTAAATTCAATCAATAACTTTTTATCTAGCATCTCACCTAAAGTCATCGATACTTTATCACCGACGTTTTGTGGTAAACGTGGTGTCGTATAGTAACCTTTTGCCGCATCTTTCATGATTAAAATATTTTCACTAAAGATTCTATCATATAATGGTTGTAAAGAATCTTTAACGAATTGTTTTGATGGGAATAACCACATCAAAATGAAGACGAATAAAATTACAAATAATATTTGTAATATGACGTCTTTTACTGAGAAATTGTCTTGTCTTTCGTTATACATAATCGTTCCCCCTTTAAAATTATGGTCGATATCCTAGCACAGATACAATAACTTGTCAAATTATGACTTAATTTCAATTAAAACTCAAACCTCTCTCACTTCTTTTGTTATGAGTTATCATACCACAAAACAAGGGAAAAGTCAATCAGTGATACGAACAATTGTACTGCCAGGATTATAATAAAAAGTCTTGTATTCTGCCACCTTTTTATGCTTCCTCAAAGTCTCATGTGTCGTCGTTCGAAGTACTCCACTTCCTATGCCGTGAACAATAACAAAAATCGGCTGTTTTAACCTGATATTCTCTTTGATAAAATCTTGAATCGCCACACGAGCAGTCTCTCTATCATACCCATGCAAATCTAACTTTGGATATGAATCGATAAATATAACATCATCTAAAGTCTGCACAAAGTTCTCTCACTTCTTCCTTCGCCGGAATGGAATATCTTCCCCCTACTTTGGTTACAGACAAACCTCCGGCGATATTTGAAATTTTGATTGTCGTCTCGTAATCAAAACCATTCGCTATCCCATAGGTAAACGCACCATGGAAAATATCTCCAGCTCCCGTCGAATCTACTGCATCTACTTTAATCGATGTCATCAACTTTACCTGATTTTCATACTGATACAGACATCCTTGAGATTCTAATGTCACAACGAGATGATTATGAAAAATGCTCTCTAGTTTCATATATAGATCTGTCATTGTCTCAATGCTGTCGTAATTCATTTGAATTCCTGATACTTCTTCAGCAAATTCTTTAGAACAAACAACATAATTAACCATCTTAGATAATTCGATAATTTCATCTGTCGGTCTACCGGCGTCGATGATACTAATCGCATTGGGATATCGCTTTAAAAGTTCCTTCGATAATTCATATTCTTGTCCATCCAATAATATGATATCCGGCTCAAAATCGAGTTCAATTGGTTTCATTCTCATATCTTCTTTTCGATACGTTAGAATCGTTCTCGATCCGGCACTTTTATTCGCAATAATCATACTCGATGTCGTCTCATACGCTCCGTTCTGTTCTAAATATTTTGTATTCACTCCAATTTCATCAAATTCTTTTTTTATACGATCTCCATAAAGATCCTTCCCAACAACACCAGCAAACGCAACGTCCATTCCCCATTTTCCAAGTAGATAAGCGCTGTTACTTGCAGGTCCTCCCCCACATTCAACTCTCTCTTTTACTCTATTTTTCGTATTTTCTACAGGAAAGTGATCCATCGGAATTGTAATATCGTAAGCTGCATGTCCGATGCATAGTATTTTCATATGTTATCACCAATTCTATTGTATCATAAAAAGAGATAAGAAAAAGAAAAAGTGATGAAATTCATCACTTTCTTTACACTTTACATATTTTCTTTTACTTTTGCCTGTGCAGCTGCAAGTCTAGCAAGTGGTACACGGTAAGGACTACATGATACATAGTTAAGTCCTATTTTATGACAGAACTCAACACTTGATGGCTCTCCACCATGTTCTCCACAAATACCAAGCTTAATATCAGGTCTTGTCTGTCTACCCAATGTAGCTGCCATTTCGACAAGTTTTCCGACTCCCGTTTGATCTAACTTAGCAAATGGATCGCTTTCAAAAATTCCTTTATCGTAGTAATCATTTAGGAATTTACCAGCGTCATCACGTGAGAATCCATAAGTCATTTGTGTCAAATCATTTGTTCCAAAGCTGAAGAACTCTGCTTCTTTTGCAATCTTATCAGCCGTCAATGCAGCTCTTGGAATTTCGATCATCGTTCCAACTTTATATTTTAATCCACTATCTCCGATAATTTCATCAGCTGTTTTACATACGATATCTTTTACGTATTTTAACTCTTTTTCTTCTCCAACGAGTGGAATCATAATTTCTGGAACAACGTTCATACCACGTGCGTTTACGTTAATTGCAGCTTCGATGACAGCACGTGTTTGCATCTCGGCAATTTCTGGATAAGTCACTGCCAAACGACATCCACGATGTCCCATCATTGGGTTGAATTCTTTTAATGATTCAATTCTATTTTTCAAATCGACAAACTTCATTCCTAGACTTTCTGCAAGTGGTCGAATCTCCTCATCTGTATGTGGTAAGAATTCATGTAGTGGTGGATCCAAGTAACGAATCGTCACTGGCATTCCTTCCATCGCTTCAAATAATTGTTCGAAGTCATTTCTCTGCATTGGTAAAATTTTACTTAGTGCAACTTCTCTTTGTTCTTTTGTCTCAGCTGTAATCATTTGGCGAACAGCAAAAATTCTCTCTTCTTCAAAGAACATATGCTCTGTACGAACAAGTCCAATTCCTTCTGCTCCAAATTTACGAGCTTGTAGTGCATCTTTTGGTGTATCAGCATTTGCACGAACACCTAACGTACGGACACTGTCAGCCCATCCCATAAATGTTTCAAAGTCTCCACTGATCGTTGGTTCTACTGTCTCTAATTGTTCTCCATATACAGCACCAGTTGATCCATTGATTGAGATATAATCTCCTTCTTTGTATACATTACCTTCTTTATCACGAATTGTCTTAGCTTCTTCATCGATCACAAGCTCTCCGCATCCACAAACACAGCATCTTCCCATACCACGTGCAACAACGGCAGCATGTGAAGTCATTCCTCCACGAATCGTAAGAACTCCTTTTGCATCGTTCATTCCTTGGATATCTTCTGGTGAAGTTTCCAAACGAACTAAGATTGTATCTTCTCCATTTTTCGTATGTTCTGATACATCTTCTGCATTGAAGTAGATTCTACCTGTTGCAGCTCCTGGTGAAGCAGCAAGTCCTGTTGCAATCACTTTTCCATTTTTTAAAGATTCTTCTGAAAACATCGGATGAAGTAATTGATCCAATTGTTTTGGTTCTACTTTTAATAAAGCTTCTTCTTTTGTAATCATTCCTTCATTTACCATATCAACTGCAACTTTTAAAGCAGCTTGTGCAGTTCTTTTTCCATTACGTGTTTGAAGCATGAAAAGTTTTCCATTCTCAATTGTAAACTCCATATCCTGCATATCTTTGTAATGTGTTTCAAGAATATTTGCAATCTTTTCAAATTCTGCATACACTTCAGGCATAACTTCTTTTAATGTTGCGATTGGTTGTGGTGTACGAATACCTGCAACGACATCTTCTCCTTGGGCATTGATTAAATATTCACCGAATAATTTGTGTTCTCCAGTTGCTGGATTACGAGTAAATGCAACACCAGTTCCACAATCGTCTCCACGGTTTCCATAAACCATCTCTTGTACGTTAACTGCAGTTCCCCAAGAGCTTGGAATATCGTTCATACGGCGATAGATAATTGCTCTTTCATTGTTCCATGAACGAAATACAGCTGTAACAGCTTCGATCAATTGTTCCTTTGGATCTTGTGGGAAATCTACACCTGATAATTCCTTATAAACAGATTTAAATTTATCCGTTACTTCCATCATATCGTTTGCGTCTAATTCTGTATCATCCTTAACACCCTTTGCTTCTTTCATATCTTCTAAAATACGATCGAAAGATTGTTTTGGATATCCTTTTACGACATCGGCAAACATCATGATAAAACGACGATAAGAATCATAGATAAATCTTGGATTCTTCGTAACTTCAGCAAAGCCCTTTGCAACTTCGTCATTTAACCCTAAGTTTAATACAGTATCCATCATACCTGGCATACTTGCACGTGATCCACTACGTACAGATACCAAAAGTGGATTATGAGTATCCCCTAATTTTTTTCCAGTTATCTTCTCTAACTCAGCTAACTGAGAAAAAATTTCTTCTTTTACTTCTTCTGCAATCACCTTGTTGTCATCATAATACTTATTACAAGCTTCGGTAGTAACAGTAAACCCTCTTGGCACAGGAAGTCCAATTCCCGTCATTTCAGCAAGATTCGCACCTTTTCCACCTAACAAAGCGCGCATGTCTTTGTTACCTTCTTGAAATGAGTAAACAAATTTTGTCATATTCTTCCTCCTTGCATTGTCTACAATTTCATTATAACACAATTCTTTTTATTTGAATCACTTTTTATCATTTATCTCATACCATTGTATATGATATTTTCAAGATAAAATTCTTAACTCACATCAATTCTATCTAATCTTGATGTCACACTAACTCATCTTATTTCTCCTTTGCTCTTGGGTGGGCATGTAAATAAACGTTTCTCAAACGATCATTCGTAATATGTGTATAAATTTGTGTCGTTTTTAAATTTTCATGTCCAAGTAATTCCTGTACCACTTTTAAATCTGCCCCCTCATTTAACAAATCCGTTGCAAATGTATGACGCAGCGTATGAGGAGTAATATGTAAACTCATCGGATGAGCTTTTAGTAATTTCTCGATCGCATAGCGAACTCCACTTACGGTAAGAGGATTCCCATGAACATTTACAAATAAATAGGAATGTATTTTTTCCCCAATCAATAAAGGGCGGCTCTGTTTCAAATATTGATTTAACAATCGTTCACATCGTGATCCAAATAAAACGTATCGCTCTTTTCTTCCCTTTCCAAGAATTTTAATCTCATGTCGATGTGAACTGATATCTTCCAATTTTAAAGAGACAAGTTCTCCTACTCGCACACCCGTCGCATAAATCATTTCGAGCAAAAGTGCATCTCTCATTCCTATAGGAGTTGTCTGATCTGGCAACGCTAAAAATTCTTCTAATTGTTCATGATTTAAGTAATTTGGTAATCGCTTATCCTGTTTTGGATTGCTGATCAAAGTCATAGGGTTTTCATCGATCACATTTTCCTTACGTAAGTATTTAAAAAAACTACGTAGCGTGCTAATATGCCGTGATATTGTCTTTTTGCTATATTTTTCTTCGTATAAAAATCGTAAATACATACGAACTGTCGAATAATCAATCTCACGTATAGAAGAGATCGCCTCTTTTTCCAGAAATCTCCAAAAATGATTTAAATCTTCTTCATAACTTGCGACAGTATCATCAGAATAATTTTTTTCAATACAGATGTATTTTAAATACATGTCAATCCACTTTTCCATACCATCACCTATTGCTAGCCTATCAAAAAAGAATAGAATTGTCAAAAAAAAATACTTTTGAAAAAGTATTTTTAAATGTGGTATTTTCTCTTATTTTCAGATGGTGTAGTTGCCATTTCTAAGATACCGATAATCTCATCGAGTAACATCATTTTTTCCTCTTCATTCTGTATCGCCTGTATTTGATGAATTCTACTAGTAACTGCATCTTTGACACTAATTTCTTTTACCGGATAACGAGATAATTTTTCTGGTTCTTTTAATGCGATTTCTTTCAGTGTA
>USET01000030.1 GCA_900553765.1 uncultured Mycoplasmatota bacterium | reverse complement strand
ATGTAAACGAATTGCTGGATTTGAGTTCGTTGATTCTTCCATCGCTGGTTCTTCTTCTATAAGTTCTTCCTCTTCTACTGGAACAGCTTGTTCTAACTCTTCTTCTTCTAATTCTTCTACTGGAACAGCTTGTTCTAACTCTTCTTCTGACTCAGATGGGTTACCATAATACCCATTCTGTTTTAAAAGCTCCTCTAAATATGGATCCATTTTATATTCTGGCATAATATCCCCTCTTTCTTGAGAAGATATTCTATCATATTTTTTAAATTTGTCAAATTTTAGTCGCGAGGCTTAAAAATCAATGCAAATACAAAGGAGAATACAATCGCAGCAATAATTCCAGTAGATGTTAGATCAAACATTCCCATTGCAAGTCCCATAATACCAATATCACTAGCACGGGCGAGTGCTCCGTGAATGAGCAAATGTCCAAAACTCGTAATTGGAACTAAAGCTCCTCCTCCAACCCATAAAATTATTTTATCGTAAAATCCAAACATATCTAAAAATGTTCCAATTACAACAAACAACGTTGTTACATGTCCAGGTGTTAATTTTGTATTATCTAAAATCACTTGTCCTAGCAAACAGACAAATCCTGCAAACAAAAATGAATTGACATAGATCATTCAATCGCCTCCAAACTAATAGCATGCGCGATACTTGGAATAGATAATTTTTGATTTACCATTGTCGGAGACATGAGTGCACCTGTTGCAATCAATAATACATGTTGGTATTCTTTTTTTCTCATTTTCTCAAAAATATAACTATACGTAACAAGTGGAGCACACGCGGGACCACTTCCACCCGCCATACGATCTTCACTTTCAGGATCGTACAATAAACATCCGGTATCTTCGTAATTTTTTAACGTGATATTATATTCTGTCTGCATAAAATCAATCAGAATTTGTTTTCCATAATCTCCTAAGTCTCCTGTTAAGATTAAATCGTAATATCCGATTTCTCGCTTTGTATCCTTTAAATGCTGATATAAAGTGTGTGCGGCTGCAGGTGCCATAACTGCTCCCATGTGAAATGCGTCTTTGATTCCTAAGTCCTGAACTGTTCCAATCGTTGCACTATCTACTTTTATATTTGCTTTATTATAACTTAAATAAGCACTAGCACTCCCCGTTGCTGTAATCGTAGCTGTCTTTGGTTTTGGTCCTCCATATTCTACTGGATAACGAAACTGTTTTTCTGCTGCATTGTTGTGTGAGGATACGCTTGTAATACAATTTTTAATCATTTTTGACTCGATCATATTCGCACCAACGATAAGTCCTTCAACACTACTCGCACAGGCACTATATACGCCTAAAAAAGGAATACCAAGACGACTTGCCGCATAATTAGATGCTGTTATTTGATTAAGCAAATCACCTGATATGAATAAATCGATATCAAAGCGTGTCTTTCCAATTTTCAAAAGTAATAAATCTACACTCTCCTCAATCAATTTAGACTCTGCTTGTTCCCAAGTCGGTTGTTTGAAGTAAAGATCATCATAACTCTTATCAAAGTAATTATTGAGTGGGCCTTTCTGTTCATAAGGTCCAGTGATTGTACTCGTTTCATTAATATATACATTTTTATAACGAATTGTCATATTTATCCTCCTAACACTATCAAACGAATAAATCCTACTATATAAGCACTTACCACCCCGAAGATGATCACAGAACCAGCCAATTTAAACATATTCGCTCCGATTCCTGTAACTAAGCCTTCTTTTCGATATTCTAACGCAGCACTCATCATGGCATGCGCAAATCCTGTAATCGGAATAATTAACCCTGCACGGGCAAAGCTAACCCATTTGTCAAAAAAACCAAGCGCTGTCAGTAGACACCCTGCAAACACGAGTGTAATGATCATAAATACAGAAGCATTGGAAGTCGAAATGTGAAAATAGTAAGAATAAATATCAATTAAGAATTGTCCTATTACTCCCATCATTCCTCCTGTTAAAAAAGCGATCATTCCGTGATAAAGACGAGGTTCTTTTGGCGTATGACGTGCTACGAGATCTTTATACTTGTTCTTTTCCATAATATTCCTCCTAACTCTATTATGAAAATATTTCCTATTTTTATACATTCCTACAAAAAACAGAACTAATTTAATAGTCCTGTTCTCATTTTACATTTAATTTTATCTTCTTTTCTTGACACCTGCACTTGACTCATTCCTAGTATTTTAGAAACCTCAGACTGTGTCATATCCTCCATATATCTCGCTTCGATCAAACGCTTTTCTTCTGCTGTAAGTTGTTGAAGCTGTTCTTTTAAAGCAAGTAATTCATCGATATGTGATTCTCTTTTATCTGCGATTGTTTCATGAAGTGACATCTCTTTTCCGTCCATACAAATTGGCTCATCGATACTTCTCGTCGGTTGACGGCTCATGAGTGCTTCTCTAATTTCGTAAGGTGTAACACCAAGATAATCTACGAGCTCATCCACACTTGGCTCTCTACCGTACGTCTGTGTAAGAATGATCATAGCTCGTTCTATCTTTAAATTTAATTTTCGAATACTACGACTCACTTTCATCGTCTTATCTTCTGTTACTAACTTATTCATCTCTCCCCATATATGAGAATATGCGAATGTAGAAAACTTAACATTCATATTAGGATCGTAATGTTCGTATGCTTTCATAAGCCCGATGACACCTTGTTGAAACAAATCTTCTTTATACGGATAATACTCAAAATAACGAAACATAGAATAAATTAAATTCTCGTACTGCTCGATAAATTCATTATTCATATCAATAACTCATATAAGAAAGAGCTGTCAATTCATCGCTCGTTTCATACATATAGTTTAATAAGTGACTGTTTTCTATTCTATGTTTTACTAAATCATTTTTTAGCCCACATAACATTACTTTTCCATGACTAGCTTTTGCAAGTTCATAGTGTTTTAACAACGCATTAATTCCCTTCATATCGATAACTTCAAGTCCTTCTACATTGAATACGATATTTCCAATCCCGTAATTCTTCATAATATGTGTGACTTCCTGTTCCAACACAGGAATCGTACTTTCAATCAATTCTCCTATCAATCGAATAAATAACACTCCTTTTCGATACTCCATATCTATCTCTAACATGTTTATCACCTCGCCTATCTAATGTAGCACACAAATTTTCCCATTTATACAAATTCGACAAAACTAGAATTCCTTTTCAATTGACAAAATCTATCTTTTTTCATAACTGTATTTTCGATATGCAAGATAAAATATAAGGAATATCAAAAGAATAAATAATACACACCACCACATTCTACTATCGATTCCCATCTTTTGATTAGAAAATGATAATTTATCTTTCAGCTCTGTTTTTTGTTTGTACAATTGGATTGCTTTTTCCTTTAGTTCTTTCAGCATTTCTTCCTTTTCTTTCGAATCCGTAAGTTTACTTACTTCTTCGATATCTTGTTCGAGTAATTCTATTTCTTCTTGAACCTTCCGATATTGTTTTTGATCATTTTTTAAAATATCAACGACAATTTTCTTTTTCACTTTTTGAAACCCTAAATCGAAAATAATATCGTAAACACCATTCTTCGTAAGATTTAAATTTGTTTCAAATGTAACATCTCGCGTCTTTTCTCGAACCAAAGAATCTATAGAAAAATCATCTCTCGTAATAATCCACTCTCCAGACAAAACCACTTTATCTCTCGTCCGATAACGATACCATTCTTGATATGAATCTTTGATTTTATATCGATACTTTTCTGGTTTTTCTTTTGTATATTCTTCCGTTTCATGTCTTGTTTTCATATACTGACGATAATAGGTATCACGGTAGCGATAAAATATTCCATATTGAACTTCCGTTGTTACCGTCATTCTTACCTCTTCTTCGGAATACTGAAATTTCTCCCACTTTGGATCTTTCCCTTGAAGAGCTGATACGGCAAATTCGTTATGGTAAATATCGTCTTTCGTCTTACTTGTGAACTCTACAAGAAAAGGGTTATATACGAAAAATCTTGGAGATTCTTCTTTCGCATCAGTAAATGCATACGTCAATTTTTTATCTATTTCTCCCTCATCGTATAAATAAATTTCCACTCGAATATCATCGATTGCATATTCCTGTTTTAGATCGAGAGTCAATGTGGAATCTTCCATCATTTCATTTTCGAGATCTTTTGTATTTCCATCTTGAATTCCTTCTATCAAATTCGAACTACAAGTATCACAAGATGCTTGATAACGAATTATTTTTCCCTTTGCATAAATACGAATTTCTGGAATACTTAAACGACCATCGGTTCCTTGGGCATGATAAAAATAAATATATCTGATTGGTTTCATCTTTCTAAAACGATACATTTTCTTTTCTTCTATTTGACGTTTCTCTACTTCTTCTGGCCGAAGTGTACTCCACTCTGACCAACTTCCCTTTTTCGTTTGTTTCTTATCCTGATAAGGATAAGTGTCTGTCACTTCTCCTAACAAAGTATAATCTCCATAAGCTATCTCATCGTAGTACCAACGATATCTTTTTTCATGTTCTACTTGAACAGTATCACTTTCTTCTACCTTTTGCATCGACCAGTCGTGAAAAGGGCCATATTCTCCATAATATACTTCTTCTTTTGCAGATACAGTTTTCATCGAAAGCAAACTAATTAAAATACATCCAACGAATAATTTCTTCATCTTATCACCTTATTAATATCTTTCGAAGTCAAAATAAATTTTCCTGCAAAAAAAAGAAAGAATTTTCATTCTTTCTTAAATTACCAACGACGTAACTTATCTTGATTTGCTGGGTTTACATAAATTTTAATTTTTGGAACAGTCAAATCACGGTAACTATAAATTTTGTGATTTTGGAAATTTTCGATAAACTCTGGTTTTATCTCTCGATATACTTTCCAACCATCAACTGTTTCATTTCTAATTTGATATACATGAAAACAATTTGTCGGATTCCCCATCGCGTCACTGTCACAAACCGGATCGTTTTCCACTGTATTCGATAATTCCTCCATCGTAACAAAATCGTCGTAATATTCTATTTCTACTCTCATTTGATTTGTTGGTAAGTTTGCATCTACAAGCACCTCTGATATTCCACTATTTGTTGAAATCGATACTGGCCATTGATTTTCATTTACTGTTACATCGATCGTTTCAACCTGTTGATGATATTCATTTTCTGGTAACTTATCGATGTATTCAAAACTTAAAACATAATCGAATGTCATAAATCCACCAACCAACATGATTCCAAGTCCTACGAAAAATGGCCACACATAGATTTTTTTACGGCTAAAAATCAATGAGAAAATCATACTTAAGACAGATAAAGAAATTATAAAGACACCAATTGATAAAATGAATACGGAATAAATTGGAAATCCAGTAATAATGAGGTAAATGAAGAATGCGATTCCGAATCCAACACAACCGATCCAAATCATCAAAGGAATGGAAATTAAAATTACAAATACTTTTACCAAACTAACGATCACATCGGAAATCGTATTTGAAGTCGTACTTCTTTGTACTTTGATCTCAGGTGCTCTCTTCTCTTCTTTGTTTGAATTTTTCTCTTCTTCTACCGATTCATTTTTATCTTTTTTCATCGATTCTTTTTTTTTATCTTTCTTTTCACGATTAGACTGTGACTTTGTAAAGTATTGTTTGAACATAGCAAGAAATATAAAGGCACAACATACGACATATAAAATTCCCACTATGACAGTCCAACAAAATCCTAAAATTGAATCCAATGGATAGATTATCATTCCTAAAATACTAGTTCCTAATTCGCGAATCAACATAAATGGAAGCGATGCGATTGCCATGATAATAAGTGCTGCAATTGCTTTAAACAATAGTTCAAATATAAAGTCGATCGTCAACTCTTGATTATTTTCACGCATTGTATCCACTACATTTTGCGTTATTTTTGTAGCCTTCTCTGCTCCCTTTTTAATGAAAGAGTCAAAGTCTTCCCCTAGTTTTTTTGCACTTTGTGTAAACTCGTCTCCTTCTCTCTTCTTATAATTCGGATTTACTTTATAAGCACTTAAAATATCCTTTGCTAAACTTTCGACATCTCCCACTTCTGCTACAGCGTCTTTTTCTTTTTGACCATGCTTAATTTTTTCTTCGATGATATCATTATATTCATTAATGATATCTTTTACTTCATGCTCATCCAATATGTTTAACTCTTTTTCTAACTTATTCAAAAATTGCTTTTTCGTCATGATTCTCACTCTCCTCAATAAACTGATTTACAGAACTTGAAAAATCTAACCATATTTCTTTTAATTCTTTCATTCTTTCTTCTCCTAATACAGTTAACTTATAATATTTTCTTGGTGGTCCTTCTGTCGACTCTACTAAGTATGTGTCAAAGTACTTTTCATTCGTCAATCTCTTCAATAAAGGATATATCGTTCCTTCATTGATATCTACAATTTTAGAAACCTCAGTCATCAATTCATATCCATAACGATCCTTTTTATGAACTGATAACAACACAATTAATTCAAGTACTCCCTTTTTGAATTGAACATTCATAGTACCACCTCGTCAGTATCATTGTATATCAACTACCTTATATTGTCAAGTACTAAAATATACAAAATAGTATAGAAAAATAAAAAGGCTTACGCCTTCTTTAAATGAAACTTTCTCAAGATTCTTTCTAAAATGTCATTTCCAAATACCTCTTGGAACACATGATGACGATATCCGAGAACACAATATATGATAGCACCTACTCCAGCATATAAAATCGTAATCAAAATAGCCATCCATCTTGACTGTACAGCAACTGGAATAAATAAATTCATAATACTTAATATTCCTAACATAACTCCTGTAATGAGTAATACTTTGATCGTCAGTACGATCGTCTTACGATAAGCGACTTGATAATCTTTTCTCATAATAATTAAAATCAAGAGAACTGATACAGATTGTGTCAATAATGTTGTAAAGATTGGTCCGTAATAAGCAGGGATTCCTATCGAATAACAAAGTTTCATAATTGGAACATTCAGTAGATACTTTGCGATAAAACTTCCTCCCAAAATTTCCATTCCTAATTTTGTACGATTCATCGTTTGAATTAAATTTACGAGAGTCGTATAGAAAGAGAACGTAATTGCTTGCAGAATATACAATCTAAAAATATCGATGCTCAGTGCATTGTATCCATAAAAGATAACCCAGACTGGTGCAGCTAAAAAGCTAAGTCCAAATGCCATTGGAATCGTCGTTAAAGAAAGGGCTTGTAATGCCTGATTCATCTTACGACTAACACCTTTCCAATTTTTCTTGACATAACTACTTGCGATATTTGGAATCAAACTTACAGTAATTCCAAGTGCGATCGATGCTACGATCATATTTAACTTCGTCGCCCATGTTGCAATGACACCGATTGCTGTTTCAGTTGTCACAGCATCATATCCTAAGTCAGTAAGTCCAGATACGACTGTCAACGTATCGACCATTCCATATGCAGAATTCATAACGTCGATCATGACAAAAGGAAGTGCATAATATATAATTTTCTTTAAGATGGTCTTTCTTGAAATTCTCGGTTCGTGACTTGCTACCAATGCTGTTTCTTCTATCTTCTTTTTATTTTTCTTAAGTACGCGAAGCAAGTAAAAATATGCAACCAAACAACCGATTGTCGCACCGAATACAGCAATTCCAACAGCTGTCTCTAAAGATAAATGGAACACCTGTAAAGCGACGAAACTTCCAGCAACAATGACGATTACCCTCACCAATTGTTCTATGACATTAGCCATCGTTGGAGGCACCATGATTTTATGCCCCTGAAAGTAACCTTGTGTTACACTTTCAATCGGTACAATTAAAAGTGCCGTTGCGACGATTCTAATGACTAGTGTAACCCCTTCTAATGTATTTCCACCTTGAATATCTCCTAAAATCACACTTGCAATCGTAGGTGCAAAAATCACGAGAACGAGGAAAAAGAAAATTCCAAGTCCGATGATGACGAGAGATGCCATTTGAAATGCCCTCTCTTTTGCTTTGACATAACCAAGCGTATTATATTCACTAATTACCTTACTGACAGCAACGGGAATTCCACTATTGGAAAGACTTAAGAAAATTGCATAAATCGAATATGCATAACTATACAAAGCCCCTCCTTGTGTACCAATAATTGCATAAAAAGGAATGACATATACAAGTCCTATAATCTTGCACAAAATAATTCCAATGGTCGCTATCATAGCTCCTTCTAAAAACGTATTTTTCTTCATACCTCACAACCTATCTATCGATATATAATCATTGCTGAAAAACAATAAATTTGCTCTTCTGAAAACGAACTGACAGCAACCTGAAATTTAATATCGATGAGTTCCCCATCCAGTTCATCTAAAAATTTATTTACCGCTTCTTCTAAATCCTTTTCGTGACCTTCATCTATTACTTTTACTTTCATCTTATCACCAATATGATCATAGCAAGTATCTTTTGAAAAAAGAATCATATTTTGTGATAACTATATAACTGATGACGATTTCCTTCTTCATCCTCATAGGATACTAACACTCTAACATTCATGTGGAATGCACCAACACTCTTATCTGTCTCTATATATCCAACGAGGGCGATTCCCTTTACATTTTTCTTTTCCTGATCTACTTCGTTCGGAATCAAATTTAAAGGCGTGTCAAAAATTCCAACACTTGGAAAGATATCCGTCGTCTTCGCATCGTGAACCACAAGAGCTTTGATATTTTTCATCGGCACTTTCGGTTGATCGATCACAACACTATATACAAGTTCTCCCTCGACCAAAGAATCGATTGATACTTCTATTTCAAATGGAAGTTCTTTATCAAAATTTTTTACCTTTTTTTCTTCTAACTGCCTTACGCCAGCTTGATACTCTTTCTGTTCTTCAGACATTTGCATCTCGCATCCGCATAAAAGGCATAGAATTGGTAAAATCCATAATATTTTTTTCATGACACACCTCCTTACGAGTTAAAAAGTGGGTACAATTTCCCACTTTAATATCTTGTCGTACGATTTGTAAACTCGACACCTCTTGCCGGAACATTTGTTACTGTTCTTGGGTTAATTGTATGATTCATAAACGTATTCCAACTATAATAATCTTTTAAATAATGACCTGTGGCTACTGTAAAATGGACGTGATTCCCAGTCGAACATTTATCCCACCACTCTGTCTGTGGATTTCCACCCATAATTCCAATTTGGGTACTAGCCGTTACTACTTGCCCGACAGAGACGTTCATAGAGCGTAAATGTGCATACAATGTCGTATATTTTTGACCATTGATCGTGTGAATAATAATAACTTGATTTCCTCCACAGTTACTTCTATGGATCAAGCCGGCAACGACACCAGGTGCGGCTGCATAAACAGGAACTCCACCACCAGCAACTGACATATCGAGCCCTGAATGAAGTTCACAACCTGTAATATCCAAACATCTCCATCCATATTCACTCGTTGCGTGTCCCTTTACAATTGGGCGGTAAAATCCATTGATTGGTGGAAGAGATCCTCCTCCACTATTCTGAATTCGCGTCATACAAGCATCCAAATCCTCGTTTTCACCACATCCAGATTTTTCATATCCTTCTACAGATTCTCGCAACATGCGAATCTCATCTTTTACTGAAATCTTTATATCAGATAAAGAAGCCATCTTGTCTTTCAGACCAGAAAGCTCATTTTCCAATTGTTTTTGCTTCTGCTCTAACTCATTCGTCTTCTCTTTTAATTCCACTTGCTTTTTCTTACTATTTTCAATCGTAGTCGTAAAATCTGCAATCAATTTCTCATTGTAATCTGCAAGTTGTTCTGCAATCGACATACGGTAGATAAAATCCGTAAAATCTTGTGCTCCAAATGCATATTCTAAATAAGCACTTTCTCCATTGGAAACTTGTACAAAGTTGACGATATTTTTAATTTCTTTTTCTTTTGCTGTAATTTCTTGATTTAATTTTATAATTTCATTTCCTAACGTTTCAATATCTTTATCGATTTGAATCATATCATTTTTGATATCCTCAACACTCTGGTTTGTCTGGTCGATCTGTTCCTGAGTTAAACGCTCTTCCTGTTCCTTCTGTGCATAATTCGCCTCTGCAGTACGCAGTTCTTCTCTTAACTGAGCAAGCGTTTTCGCTTGGGCATGTTCTGGCACGACTAACATCGGTACTACTACAACGAAACAAAGTAAAGTACAAAGCATTCTTCTCATTTGCCTCACCTAACCTTTTAAAATTTTTCTGATTCGTTTATATTCTGGACAATAAACTCCTACGAGATTCCAAAAATTTTTCGAATGATCAAAATGTACCAAATGACAAAGTTCATGGACGATCACGTAATCTAAACACTCGAGTGGATAAGATAATAGTTTGGCATTCAATGTAATCGTTTCACTCTTGCGATTACACACGCCCCATCTCGTCTTCATCGAACGAATTTTTAAC
>USET01000029.1 GCA_900553765.1 uncultured Mycoplasmatota bacterium | reverse complement strand
TGGCGTTTCTGAGGAAGACAGTGGTGAACTGAAAATCAAACTCATTCCCACAGTCGCTACCGAGTACTCTGGAAACTATACCGATCCTCCCATTCCGGAAGGATGGGAATATGTCGAAGGAGATTGGAACAACGGATTTACGATCCAGGATTCTAAGGGAAACCAGTTTGTTTGGGTACCTGTTGATTTCTTGGATCCCAATGGAACCCTTGATGGTTCTAGTTGCTCCGAGAAGTTCGGCAGAAGAAATTATCAGGATGATGAATTCTCTGATGACGGATTCAACGAAGAATTGGAGGGAGAACTGCGCAAGCAGTGGCAGAGCGTGCAAAAGTATGGGGGGTTCTATATCTCCTGCTACAACATCTCCCGAAGTAAGACTGGCGAAGCCAAATCTGTCAAAGGAGCAATGCCTTGGACAAACATCAACTGGTTTGATGCCATGGAGGCTGCTAAAACCTTTGGAGATGGAGTCTCTGTTAAGAGCCATCTTCCCTATGGGGCAGAATATGACTCTGTGTTGGAATGGTTTATCAAATCGAAGGCAAGAACCACAGATGAGATTGCAAGCGACTCCACCCAATGGGGTAATTTTTGGAACACCAAGGATTCTCCCGGGAAGGTTGTTAAGACCGGAAGATGCAAAGAGTGGTCTACAAATTTCAGCTGATGGTCAGAATTGGAAATCTATTTTGACGACGACAGATATTACAGGAGCACAAGGAAATTATGCCGCTGCGAAGAACCAATTGCCAGCGCAGTTAGAACCAGTATCAAGTGCGGGAGTAATGGATGCTGGTGGTACGATGAATATGTATTTAGGAACAGTTACTTCTAATGATACAGGAGATTGGATCTTGAGTTCGACGAAACAAACAGATCAAAATGGTGCAACTGGAGCTTATGTAGCATATGATATTTTCTTACGTACAGAGAACGAAGCTCCAATTTATCTAACGACAAATTCAGGAGTTACATTTAAAGATGCCGATGATACAGGAATTAAGAATGCAACAAGAATCGCATTTGCAGTATTAGGAAATACGACAAGTGATGATACAATCGGAAACATTCAAGGATTAAATAACGGAGCATCTTCACCAGTTACAATTTGGGAACCAAATTACGATGATCATACATCTTATGGTGTGGCAAATGCACGTGATACTTATGGAATTGGAGATTTGACTGCTGGAACTGGAAATGACTTAGTTCCATACGATGGAATTAAAAATGAGTTCGATACAGCAGATAATATTACACTTGGAAATGCAAATGCAACACAGTCAAGCGAAAACTTCCAAAAGGTTACACCACAAATTCAGACAGAAGTTGGTTTCGCAGAATATCAACAATTGATTACATTAAGTAAAGGTATTACGAAGGTAAGAATCTATATGTGGATCGAAGGACAAGATGTAGACTGTGAAAACAATGCATCTGGTGGAAACATTACATTTGATTTACAATTCACTACAAGTGAATCAGCTGGAGCATAAGGATGAGAAATCATCCTTTTTTATTGTCTTCATGCAGTAATTTTGATATACTACTTATAGTAGAATAGGGGAGTTTCATATGGTACATCAAGTGATTGATTTTTTCACAGCACCATTCAAAGTATCAAAGGTAAAATGGAATGTACTTACAGTTGAATATATTTGTTCTATTATGGCCCATTTACTTGAATTGGTCGTTCCTTTTGCCGTATCTATGATTATTAAATACGCGACAGAGAATCAGTCGGACGAAGCTTTTTTATGGTGTGGAATTTTAGGGTTGAATTATCTTTTGATTTCACTTTTTTGGTGGGGAAATTATCGAGCTTATACACAAAATGGGCTATACTTTTGTGAAAATCTTTACCGCAAATTTTTGAAAAAATTAGCGATTGTCGACGAACATTTTACGGATAAAGTATCGCATGGACGACTTTATAACGTCGTAAATTCAGACACTGTAGATGTCCCACTTTATATCGATGCGGTTTTTGAAGTGATTAACTCGTTTGTAAAAATTGTCGTGCTCATGTTTATCATGGTTCGAGTAAATTTTTGGATCGGATTATTACTCTCTTTTTCAGGACTTATCTATTACATCTATATCAACTACAACGATATTCAGTTTATTCGCTACTTTAGAAAACAAAAGAAGATTAACGACGCAATTAGCGATGTGTTCTTGGAAACTTTAAATGGGTTACACGAGGTAAAAACGTTAGATATCGAAAAAAGGTTACGTGGACACTACGAAAAGCAGAGAAAACGTTATACGAGAGAGTATCGCATGAAGCGTAAGTATTACACAAGAACGGAAAACCTTTCGTGGTTTATTACACATACGACTCGTGTTTTGACTTATATTTGTATGGCAATTTTAATTTTATCTGAACAGTTGGGTGTCGATATTCTCGTATTGTTTACGGGGTATTATACAAGTTTAATTGCCGATATTGATGGAATGACGGACAATGTCCGCTATGCTCGACAGTATCGAATCTCGATCGATCGAATTCGTACTATTTTAGAATATGTCGATCAGAAGAAAGTACCACAGGGAACGTTGGTAAATACGAATGTATATGGAGATTTAAGCTTTCATAAAGTATCGTTTGGATATCAAGAACACACATTGTTTTACAGAGCTTCTTTTCATATGAAACCAAATACGATTAATTCGATTATCGGGCTCTCGGGAAGTGGTAAAACGAGTTTAATTCGACTTTTAATGCGCCAGCAGAAAATTGATGAAGGAGAGATTCTATTGGACGGAAGTAATATATACGACTATAGTGAAGATGCTTATCTGTCTAATATAACAGTTATTACTCAAACACCATTTATCTTTCATATGTCAATCCGGGAAAATCTCAATATGGTAACGACCAATCGAGAAAAGCAAGAAGCTGCTTGTAAACGTGCCGGAATTCACGACTTTATCATGAGTTTACCAAAAGGATATAACACAACCATAACTGAAAAAGCAGGAAACTTTAGTGGTGGACAAAAACAAATGCTCAGTATAGCACGCGCGCTACTAACGGAATCTGAAATTTTATTATTTGATGACATTACAAGTTCTTTGGATCCAGCGAATGTTGAAAATATAGCACGTCTATTAGACGATTTAAAGAGAGACCATACAATTTTGATTGTTACAAATAAAGTTGCAGTGATGGAACGTTCGGAGCAAATTTTGATGATCAAGAATCGAAAGGTTCATACGTATTGTACTTATCAAGAAATGCTTGCGAAAAATCCGGAATTTAAAGTTGTTGACATAGAGCAAGAAGGTGAGATTGTATGATAAAGGGTGTATATGAAATCGCCAAGAAACATTGGAGTTTGATTCCTCATAAAAAAATATATATCATAGAGAGATTGATCTCTAAAACGGTAGGTTCTATTTTCTCTATTCTTATTTATGCTGTATTACCATCTCTCATCGTAAAAGCATTGACAGAAGGAGATCAAGAACAGACTATATTTTGGATCATTGTGATAGCTGTTTGTTATTTATTGCACATTGTAAGCTATTATTGGAATTATTGGATCGATGGAATCGATAATAATTATGTTTACTGTAAATTGAAGGATGCGATATTTAATGCGCTCGTTAAATATGATTTAGACTATCATAAAAATCTATCGACATCGAGAGTTATCAATACGACGGCTGCAGATGTGTGGAATATCTCGTCGTTAAATGATTCGATCGTAGATTGCATCGTAACTTTCTTTAAGATTATCGTCATGTTATGTCTTATTTTAATGACCAATGTATGGGTAGGGCTTCTTGCTACAGTTATTATATTAGGCTATATGCAGGCGATCGAGCAAAGCAATAATCGCATGGTCTATTATTTGAGAAAACAACGTAAATTTCAAGATCGTATCGCTGGATCTTTATCTGAAGTATTAGATGGAAAATTGGAAGTTCAAGTATATGACATGTTTTCTAAATTACAGACGAGATTCCAAAACATCGTATCTAAGTTTCGCATTGCCTATTTGAAGAAACGTTTTTATATGGACTTGCGCGATAGTGGGTTACCAATGATTTATCAAATAGGACAAGTACTTTTGTATTTTGTCATGTTGATCTATGTATTTCAAGGTAAATTTACGGTAGATAAAATTGTATTGTTGATTGGATACTATGATTTGATGGTGACGGATGTTCAATATATGTGCAATTGTTCTAAAACATTGAAAACTCATATTGTAGCTGTTGATCGGATTCAGGAAGTATTGGATTATCAAGAAAAACATCTTCTTTCTTTTGGAGAGAATGAACAAGATGATATCACTGGAAATATATCTCTTTGCGATGTTTCTTTCCGTTATGAAGAAGAACCTACTTTACAACATATCAATGCGGTTTTCGAACATAATCAAGTGACGGCGATCGTTGGAAAGAGTGGAAGTGGAAAGAGTACGATATTTAATTTATTGTTGCGACTTTATCCACTAGAAGAAGGGATAATTTTACTAGATGGAATTCCAATTTACAATTATGCGAGAAAGGTTTATTTTTCTAACGTATCTGTAGTGAATCAAAAGCCTTTCGTATTTCATATGAGCATTCGCCAAAATTTAAGTTTAGTCGATCCGAATCATGAACGGCAAGAAGAAGCTTGTAAGCGAGTTGGAATTCATGACATTATTATGCATTTGCCGGAGGGATATAATACAATTCTAACGGAAAATGGGAGTGAGTTGTCGATCGGAGAAAAACAATTGCTTAGTTTAGCTCGAACTCTTCTTTCCAAGGCGGAAGTATTGTTGTTTGATGAGATCACGAGCTCTCTAGATTCAAAGACGACAACACATATTGCATCATTATTAAAAGAATTAAAGAAAGATCATACGATTATTATGATTACCCATAAACCTGAGATGATGCGAGCATCAGATAATATCATTGTTTTAAGTCATGGAACGATCGTTGGTTGGGGAACACATCGAGAGTTATTAAAGGAAAATGAATACTATCAGCGATTACAATTAAGGAAAGGATAACTACCTTTCTTTTTTAGGAAGATACTTTGCAAACTTTATAAAATATGTTATAATAGCCCACAAAAGCGAGGTGCAATAGAATGTCGAAAACATTATTACCTTTAAAAATTTATCCAAAGATGATCGATAAAAACAAAATGAAACTAAAGGATTACTACAAACTATCTTATACAAATGCGATTGCACTTTGGAATGCAATTGATTATTTTGGAGACTATTTGACTCGAAAATATGAAAAAATTGCATCTGATGGAACGCCAACATTACAATTGTTATTTATCGCACCAAATGAAATACAAAAAGAATCAAATGGACTTAATTATTGCAATCACCAATTGGTTGTCTCTATGGAGCAATACTGTAAGGAAGAAGTGAAACATGCAGTGTTTCAATTAGAAGTCGTAACCAATATGACTGACATGTTACTTATTGCACATCCGACGAATGTAGAGAAAAGTTTAGAAATACCAGAAGTTCAAATTCATTTAAAGGCAATCACTGATGAAAAAAATTTCTTGATTCCTGATTCTGGTGGATGTTACGTGAAAGATGTCGTCAGTTATTTGTGGGAAATGGTATATGAAAATGGAGAAGTTACAGAAGCGTATCTAGGAATGGATAAACAAAAGTTAGATATTTTAGGAATTTCTTATAAATTACGGAGAGCATATTATGCAGGAATCAATCATGGACTGTTACCTGTGCGAAAAGAGGAGGTACCAAGATTGCTTGACATATCGACGGATTTATATGAGATTTATACTCATAGTTTTGTCGATCAACGCATTCGTGAAACTTCATGTGAAAAAAAATATCAATATAAAAGAAATTCATAGATTACTCTATGAATTTTTATTTGTCAAAAAGAGAGATTTGTGTTAAAATAGCATGCGCGTTAAAAATTAATATATTAAAATGAGAGAAGGAAGAAAATGAATAAAAAAAATTATACTGTCTATCCACTTGAGATGGACAAAAGAAAAATAGTTGAACAAGGGTGTCAAATTGAAGGGGAAAATAAAGATCTATTTTGGTTTGTGATCAATCAAATTTCCGATCAAGTCATTCAACATGGAGCAATGAATATGGATCGAAGTGGTGTATCTGCGCCTTGGATTGTCTTAGATGAATATTTCCAACAAGATGCTTATCATATGTTCCAATTTTTAATGATTCAAATTGTCGACGGTCAAGCAGTGCAAACAAAGTTTAGTGCGAGTGCAAAAGCTACAGAAGATAAAGTTTTGGCAGTGTGTAGAAATTTTGATACGATCACAGGAGAGAAGGGTTCATTAGAGGATTTACAGATTACAATTTCTGTATCACCGAAACAAAACGGAAATGATGCTAGGGAGACACGGTATCTGTCTAGACAGGTTGAATCTAATTATCAATTAGAGAACCATGAAATTGCTGTTGTTTTAGGAAATCCATATTGTGGAGACATTATGTGGCATTCACTTCCACGTGAAAACTGGAATACGAGTTTAGAAAATGCAGAAGATTATCTACACGCATATGTGTTGACACGTACGTTGAACCCGCAAAAGTAGAAGCATTGACAATCATTTTAAATCATACTATAATGACTGTGTAATAATAACACAAATGGAGGATAAAATGGGAGAGTCAGAGTTAAGACAAAAAAACTATGTGGAATCGATGCTATGCTTACTACAAGCAACACATGGGAAAGTCAAAGTATTTTTAATGAGAAAGACAAAAGAACCATACAAAGGTTATTGGATTTTACCAACGAGATATATTACGCATGATGAATCAGCAGAGGAAAGTGTACAGCAAATACTTGAGAAGATAGGGTTAGAGAAAATCTATTTCGAACAGGGTAAGGTGTTTAGTGCTGTGGAACGTATGCCAGAAGATAGGGTAATCTCTATTAGTTATATTGGTTTGATTGATTCGGTTACCGCACAATTATATCAGGGTGAAACATCATTAGAATACGGTTGGTTTGATATCGATGCATTACCTAAAATTGCGTATGATCATCATTTAGTGATCAAAAGTGCAATTGAACAATTAAGAGATAAGATTGAATCGCTAGACATTTTAAAAATTTTATTTCCAAGTGATTTTACTTTGCCTGAAATTCAAAAAGTATGTGAGCAGATTTTAGGAAAAACTTTGGATCGTCGTAACTTTAGAAAGAAGTTTATGCAAATGGATTTGATTGAATATACAGGATATAAAACTGAGGGGACCAATGGTAGACCTGCAAAATTATATCGGTTTAAAGAGGAAAAGGAATTAGTTTCAACAAGTATGTTCTAGGAGGTGTTTATGAAGCGTAATGGATGGGGATTAAATGAAATGCTAGGTTTTTTAGCAATCTTAGGATTTGCTTTGGTCTTGGTTGCGATTTTATACGGACATCTATTTCAAGAGTTTCCAGATGAAACTCTTTCAAAACAAAACATATCAGAAGATCATACAAATTTAGAAGTATCAGATGAAGAAGAAAATACTACGACCATCGATGGAGAAGAATCGGAGACAATCATAGAATCTGATTACCTTGTGCTTGAACATAATCTTGCGTCTTTGGCAGAATTATATATCAAGGAAAGTGGTGCAACTGTTGTAGGTAGTGTTACTTATATTCCTTTGAGCGATTTAAATGTGACGGAATATCAAGATCAATTAGAAGGGTGTAGTGGATACGTTGAGTATCAGAAACAGGAAAATCAATATAAAACCTACCTTCATTGTAATCAATATGAAACAGCTGGATATCAGGCTAGATATGCATCTTAAACATATGGGAAACCATATGTTTTTTCATTGAACTTCGATCCTCTTATTGGTATAATAACAATATAGAAACGAGTAGGGTGATTTATGAGGCGAGTAAGTGAAATGTGGAATCGAGTTTCAGAACGATTAGACCGTTGGGATTTCCTTATCCTTTTTTTAATCGTGTTGGGATATGGAATATTCTCCTTTTGGAATTTAGGGTCGACCAAGAGCCCTCAGACCTTTTATACTTTCCAAAATTCAAATGACGAGATTATAATAGAACTTCTAAAAGGTGAAGAGTATGTAACTCACGTTCGTTACTTTGTCGGAGAACATCCGGGAATGTATAATATTTCTATTTCTTCGGATGGAGAAATTTATACGATGCTTCCTACAGAATCAGAAAAGTATGTATTTACTTGGAATGACATAGAGATTAAAGAACGGACAAAATACATTAAAATAGAATCGGTTGAAGAGGGAAGTCAAATTGGAGAAATACAAGTATATCAAAGTCAAAACCCACTGTTGACTAAGGTGGCTGGGACAGACAAACTAACGGATGAAAAAGATACGGTTCCAATGGAAATTAGTTATATGAATAGTGCTTATTTCGATGAAGTCTATTTTGCTAGAACTGCCTATGATTATGCGAATGGGCTTCCAGCTTACGAATGGGTGCATCCACCACTCGGAAAATTGATTCAAGCAATTCCTGTATCTCTGTTTGGTATGAGTCCTTTTACTTTCCGAATGATGGGGAATATTTCTGGAATTTTGCTTATTGTCGTAATGTACTGTTTTGCAAAGAATATGTTTCATCATAGAAGTTACGCACTTCTTGCAGCTTCCTTTATGATGTTCGATAATTTTCATTTCGCACAGTCCCGAATGGGAACGGTCGATACACATTTGGTTTTATTCATCTTGCTTTCTTACTGGATGATGTATCGCTATATCAAATTGAAGGATGAAGATTCATTTCAAAGAAAACTTCGCACTTTGTTCTTATGTGGCTTATTTATTAGTTGTGCGATCGCAACGAAGTGGACAGGATTGTTTGCCGGGTTAGGGCTTGCGATTATATTCTTTATTCGTTTATATCAAACTTACCGTAAGAAAAAATGGGATAAAGAAGGAACACAGACGATCATCTTTTGTTGTTTTGTCTTTGTTCTCTTACCACTTTGTATCTATATAGGTAGTTATTTCTTATTTCCAAAAGTATCGGGACATTACGTTAATAATTTTTCAAGCCTTATTGATATAACACAAGAAGTCTTTGAGTATCATAGTAGTTTAAAAGAGACTCATCCATTTTCATCGCCATGGTATACATGGCCAGTAATGGCACGTCCTGTATGGTATTACGCAAATACGACAGGGCCTCATTATCAGACGATTAGTGGAATTGGAAATCCACTCGTATGGTGGGGTGGGATAATCGCATTATTGGCATATGTAATGCACTATATAAAAGAGAGAAAAAAAGAAATACCAGTATGTTTAATAGCGATTGGATGTTTGTTCTTTTCCTATATCCCAATTACTCGAGATATGTTTTTATATCATTATTTTCCAGTGTTACCGTTTATTATGTTACTGCTGGTTTGGTTTGTTCAAAAAATACAACAAATTACAAAGAGCAGAGCTGTTTTAACAACGGTTCTTCTATGTACGATATTGTTATTTGTCTATTTTTATCCAGTTTCTTCTGGTGCGAATATAACGCAAGATGTAGCAAAAGATCGCAGATGGTTTGAAAGTTGGTACTTTTAATCGTTGAATTTTATCTAGATATCAGTTATAATAAAAAAAGATAGGAGCGTTATTATGTTAGATGAACAAGAAAAGCAGAAAAAGACATTGTTATATTTGGGAATCGCCGTTATTATCGTAACTTTATTGACGATTATTGGATCTTTTTTTACGAAAAGCGAAACACCTAATGGAACGCAGAATAATGGGCAATATGTATTTTTAGAAGTGCAAGAAGATCAGATTGAACAATTCATTAGTAGTTATATGAATTCTAAGGATCGTTTTTATGAAAATTCTACTACTACAGCAGCTCAATTGACTGACGCACAGAAGCAATTTATCTCTCTATTTTTAATTAAAGAATTTTCTCTATATGAAGATTCCAATATAAAAAACGATGGATCGGGATGCCAACAACTGGTATACGATATGGAGAATTACAATGCTATTTTAGAAAATTATTTTGGTGCATCTGATCCTGCACCTCGCAAGAATAGTACAGTTGATATTAGTAATATTATGAATTATAAACCAGTTCAATTTACGTATGATCCAAACATGAATACGATGTTGATAAGTGGGGATTATATATGTTCTAAAGAATATTCTTTACTGCCTACAAGTCAATATGTTATATATAATTTAGAGTATCAACAGAAAGAAAATACAATTACTGCATTGGTACGATATTATTATCGCAAAAAAGTAGGACAGACGACGAATTATACAGATTATCAATATAAATTTAATAAAGAAAATGAATCCGCTTTATTTACTTTGAATTTTGAGACTGGTAGACAGGATTATGTCAAAGATATCGTACAGGAGAAAAATATGATTTCAAAATATGCAGATCAGTTAGCCGGATTAAAATTTACATTTGAACTTAGAGATGATTCATATGTGCAATTCAAACAGGTAGAGACAGTAGAACCAGAAGTGAAATAGAAAAGGAAATCATGTTCGATCACATGATTTCTTGTTTTTTAT
>USET01000028.1 GCA_900553765.1 uncultured Mycoplasmatota bacterium | reverse complement strand
GTAAGAAATTACACCAATAGCATAACTTCCTTTTAAATCATCTACTGCAGATTTTACAGCACGCAAAAATCGGTCATCATCATCTATATTATTATAGTAATAGTAATGAATTAAATTTGGAATTACTTCTGTATCTGTTTCAGATAAAAAGTGGTAACCTTTACTAATTAAAAATTCTTTTAATACAGTAAAATTCTCTATAATACCATTATGTACAACAGCAAAAGTGTTGCTATTATCTGTATGTGGGTGAGAATTTTCTTTTGAAGGTTTACCATGGGTAGCCCATCTCGTATGAGCAATACCTATAGTAGACTCTAAATTATTTATTCCTTCTATATCATATAAATTTTTTACTCTACCTTTATCTTTTAATACACATATATTATCTTTTTCTAATACTGCAATTCCAGCTGAATCATAACCTCTGTATTCAAGTCTGGACAGACCATATAATAATATAGGTGCTGCCTGATGATTACCTGTAAATCCACCTCTTCCATCCAACACTGTAACTCCATGACTTAAGTGCTGCATTATAAACTTCTTCACTGCTGTTTCATGCTCTGTAATAATATAGAATGTCTTAGAATTTGAAATACCTAAGATAACTTTATCAGTCATAATACTAATAATATAAAGAGAAATCACAGAATACATTAATTGGATCCATCCAAAGGCAAAAATACCCGCTAAAATAATCAATCCATCTGTAAAAATCATAGAACTTCCAATTGACATATGAGCATATTTTGAAACGATCTGATTTAAAATATCAGTTCCTCCCGTTGTAAATCCTGACTTGAAGACAAGTCCAAGCCCAAATCCTGTCATGGCAGCTCCAAACAAAGTCATTAAAAGTGGATCATCCATAGGAATACTCATATAGGCAGGTAAAAATGCTGTTAATTTAATAAATATCGGAACACACAATGACCCCAAAACAGAATTTTTCGTCTTATCTACTCCTAGTAAAAGACAACTCAATAATAGTAGAAGAATATTTCCACATAAAATAACGATAGAGGAATCCACTCCCCATATAGAATTACAAATAACTCCGATACCATTCATTCCATACACAATCTTCGTCGGTAAAATAAATAAGTTAAATGCGATTGCGACGCATAAAACACCTGCAACAAATTGTGCATAACGTACCAAACGATCTTTTTTATAGATCGACTGAATAATATTAATTTCTTGTGCTTCCTTTTTCTTTTTAAACCACATTATAAACTTCCTTTCTTTAACATTGCATTGATAAATAAATCAATATCTCCATCCAATACCTTTTCTACATTCGAAGTTTCCGCATTCGTTCTATGATCTTTTACAAGTGAATATGGATGTATCACATAACTTCGAATCTGCGAACCAAAATTGATATCTACGATATCACCTTTTAACTTACGTAGATGCTCATCTCTTTTTTCGACTTCTAATTGATATAATTTATTTCTTAAAATTTCCATCGCTTTTTCTCTATTTTGAATTTGACTTCGTTCATTTTGACAAGTGACGACGATCTTCGTTGGTAAGTGTGTAATTCTTACAGCGCTATCCGTCGTATTGACATGTTGTCCTCCCGCACCACTCGAACGATACACATCGATTTTCAAGTCACTATCTTTGATATCTAATTCGATTGCTTGATGATCAAACAATGGTGTCACATCGACAGATGCAAATGACGTATGTCTACGTGCTCCTGAATCAAATGGTGAAATACGAACCAAACGATGTACGCCTTTTTCACATTTTAAATATCCGTAAGCGTACTCCCCTTTTACCATCAATGTCACACTTTTCATTCCAGCTTCTTCTCCAGGTTGTTCTTCTAAAACTTCAACTTGATAGTGATGTTGTTCACACCATCTTAAGTACATACGATATAACATATTCGCCCAATCGCAAGCCTCAGTTCCGCCAGCTCCTGGATGAATTTCTAATAAGGCACCATTAGAATCAAATTCTCCGTTTAATAATAACAATAGTTCTAAATCGGAAAGTTCCTCTTCGATTTCTTGCATCTCTGACGTTAATAAGTCTTGAATTTCTAAGTCGGGTTGCGCCTTCAATGTATCGAGCAATTGTACATTGTCTTCTATTTTCTTTTTTAAACTTGATACTCGATCCAATTTTTGCTTTAATTGATTTCGTTCATGTACGACAGTTGCACTTTTTTTTGCATCATCCCAAAAATTAGGAGTTGCAATCAACGCGTCTAATTCTCTAATTCTATTTTCACATTGATCTGGTTCAAAGAGACCTCCATAGATCTAAAATTCGATTTGAACCATCAGTGTAAGCATTATTAAGTTCATATAGTTCCACTAATGTATCCTCCAATCATATAACATTATAACATCTTTTTCTTTTCTTTTCTATCTTTTTTCATAAGAAAAAAGGTTCTATTCCGAACCTTTTTTTTCCAATACAAAATATTTACAATCGTAAGCACAATTTTCTTTTATATACTGTTCCTTTTTAGAAAAGTCATTCACTGCTTTTTTCTTGGCATTTGAACTACGATAAAACCCCTTTAAACGAAGTTTTCCATAAGACCAGTCTCCTAAAATATAATCGTATGGTTCAAAATAATCTGTATATAAATGCTCTACTGCTTCCTTATCAAATCCATCTTTATAATTTTCCAATAAAGTATATTTTTCTGTTCCAAATTGATATTGTTTCATCGTAATACTCCAATCTACATATTTATTATATGATAAATCAGAAGAAGAATCAATTGTTTGGAACCGTAATTGATGGTGAGTTATTATCAATTCCATTAAAATAATATTCTGGAATATTTCCACGAATCAACTTCATCGCAATTGGAATACGAGATTCAATTTTAATTTGTTTCGACACAAACGGCAAAATAACGCGTTCTTCTAACGTCATTACTACACTTGCTTCTAGCATAGCATTGTTAATTCCATAGTTTGTAATCGTCGTTTGGATTTCACTACTAATATCTCCATATAAATTAAGTCGAACTGGAATTTTAGGGCCTAGATTGGCAAGCAAACTATTTCCAAACACGACCCCACTTGGAATTTGATAAACAACCCCTTCTCTCAATTTTTCCTGATCGTAGTTAGACAATACATCCCCGACATCCATCTCATCTATTTTTCCATCTTCTAATAACTTTAAATTCGTTTGAACATTCGCCGTTATCATCGATAACACTCGATTGACAATGACAGGGTCAAAATCAATCGTATTTATCTCTCCATCGTTATTTTTAGATATAATAAATAGTTCATCGACATCTAAATTTTCCGTTACTTGCTGATTCACAGAAGCATTCATTATTGCTTTGGAAATTTTTTGAATCTCACTTTCTCCATAACGTAGTAAAATCGGATTTACTGTATGTTGAATCCAAATGAAGATGAGAATCACACACAAAATAAATGTTCCAATTAAAAAAAATACGAACTTTCGCCTCGTCCATTGAAACTCTTTTTTATGGTATAAAACGTGTTTCTTTCGTAAGTGAACTTTCCTTCTCATACCATATCTTATGCGCATACTCCTTATTTTTTGACACATCCTATCAATAGAAAAGAGGAGATTATGAAAATCAAAAATATTATGACAACACATATGATTTACGCAAGAGATACCGATACCGTCCAAACAATCGCTCAAAAAATGAAACAATACGATATTGGATTCCTACCTATTATCCAAAACAATCAGTGCATTGGCGTATGTACAGATCGAGATATCATCGTACGCATGATTGCAAATCAAGACGCATCGGGAAAAATTCACTCGTATTTATCCACTCCACTTATCACAATAAAAGAAGAAGATTCTTTAGAAGATGCATTGTCGTTAATGTCGAAACATCAAGTCAAAAGATTACTTGTGACAAGAGAAGAAAAAATTGTTGGAATCGTCTCTCTTTCTGACATCTATTTCGCATCTGATAATATTGATAAACTAACAGAAACACTCCGGCAAATGAAAAAAATTAAAAAAAATAAAACAGTAGAAGACACCCAAATTGATGCCTTCTACTTATAAGTTTTCTTCTGACAATACTTGCAATAATACGTACCACGTCCACCGATAAATTCTTTTACGACAGGCTTGTGACAAATAGGACATTCACTCTGTCCGTGAATTGATAATTCATGTTGAAATCTACCGTGAACCCCTTCACTCGCTTCGAAACTTCGAATTGTCGTTCCTCCCTGCTCTATTGCTTTTTGAAGTACGAATCTCGTCATTTCAATGATAGTATGCAACTGCTTCTTCGATAGAGCGTTGCTTTTTGTTTTGGGATGAATATGAGATAAAAATAAAATTTCATCGTCGTAAATATTTCCTATTCCAGTAATAATCGTCTGATCTAAAAGAGCTGTTTTAATCGGAATTGCCTTTTTACTTAATTTTTCCTTCAAATACGATTCTGTCAAATTCTCATCCCAAGGCTCTAATCCAAGTGATAAAAGTGGTTCCACATGCATTACTTCATCCTTTGAATACAAGTACATTCTACCAAACTTTCTCGTATCGTGATATCTCAATTCCGTACCATCGGAAAAGAGAAATGATACGTGCTCATGCTTTGTACGTGGCTCATTTTTATTTTTTAAATTATATTTCCCTTCCATTCGCAAGTGACTCAATAAAACATCATCATTTAAAATAAATAAAAGCCATTTCCCTCTTCTTTGTATATCGCAGATCGTCTGCGATTTAATTTTCTTTTGGAATTCTATTACCGATGGATGCGCTATAATATTTGGATATGAAACGATAACATCCGTTATCTCTTTTCCCAATACTTTTGTTTTTAATATATTTTTAACAGTTTCAACTTCTGGTAGTTCCGGCATCCTTCGTCACCTCTATTTCTAATCCGATCGGGCAATGATCACTACCGAGTACATCGGAATAAATGAGTGCATCTTTTATGTTGGTTCTCAATCTAGATGACACTAAAAAGTAATCGATTCGCCAACCTATATTTTTCTCACGAACTCCTTTTCGATAACTCCACCAAGAATATGCATCTTTCTTATCAGGATAAAGAAAGCGAAATGTATCGATAAAGCCGGCTTGTAAAAGCTCGTCAAATTTACCTCTTTCTTCGTAAGTAAATCCTGCATTCCCAATATTTTGTTTTGCATTGCGAATATCGATCTCTTCGTGAGCCACATTAAAATCTCCACATATCACTACTGGTTTTTCCTGATCTAAACGCTTCAGGTACGAGCGAAACAAATCTTCGAAACGCATGCGTGATTCCATTCGTTCTAAACCTCGTTTCACATTTGGAACATAGATATTCACCAGGTAAAAATCCTCGTATTCTAGCGTAATCATTCTTCCTTCATCATCGTATTCTGGATCTAATCCACCATAAGAGACAGATACTGGCTTGCTCTTTGCATAAATCACTGTTCCAGAGTATCCTTTTCTAACAGCCGGATATAAATATCTTTCATACCCTTCTGGTAAAAAGTCGAATTGGTCTTCTGTCGCTTTTGACTCTTGCATGCAAAAAATATCGGCACCAACTTCCTCGAAAAATTCTTTCAATCCTTTTTTTAAACATGCTCGAATTCCTGCGACATTCCAAGAAACTAACTTCATTTTACTCCTCCTTGTTCATGTGATATGGAAAAGGAAATACCAGATCAATCATCTTTTCTAATATCGGTGTCACTTGAGAAAAATATAATTCGACAGATCCAGTCTCAGACGTATTTTTCCCCAATTTGAGATAGGTTGCTAAAATATCTCCCATATCGATATAGTCACAAGGATACTCATTCTCCATATTGTCTACTAAAATTGGATAATGTGTACATCCTAACACGATATGTTCCACTTTACTTTCTATCATCGGCCTTAAATATAGACTGATTGCATCCTTACATTCCGAAGAATCCATTTCTCCATTTTCGATAAGAGGAACAAATTTTGGACAAGCGACCGTCGTCGTATTATGACATAAAGCATCATCAAAAACATGACTGTGAATCGTCATCGGCGTTGCGAGTACTCCGATAGAAGAGAAATTCTTTTCCTTCAAATAATCAATGGTTGGAGAAATAATGTCAATCATCGGAATAGAATACTTTCGTCTTAATTCTTCATATATATTTGTGCTGATCGTTCCACAAGCAATAACGATAAGACCAACATCTTGTCTCTTAAAATAATCAATCATTCCTGATGCATATTCCATCAGTTGAGACTTTGTTTTCTCACCATATGGAAGATGTTTGGTATCTCCATAATATAAATAATCATGATTAGGATATCGTTTTACAAGCTGTCTTAAAACAGTCAAGCCTCCTAATCCTGAATCACATACTCCAATTTTCATACTAAAACTTCCTTCCCTGAGTTATATCGCCTTATAGTAATATTATTATAACAAAAAAAGTCAAAAATTAAAATTTGACTTTCTATTGTGATACAAGCTTTTGAACGGTATACCCTAAGGCAGCTACAATGAGTAATCCCGTGACGATTGGATTGATGAGAAAATTCCAAACCTTACCAAATCCAGAAATGTTCAAAACGACTTTTCCAACGATAATATTAGAATTAATTGTCGTTGCTCCCATTCCATTATCTTTGACGACTGTCACATTTTGATCAGTTACTCCTGTTACCTTTCCAGTATCTATAAAAAGGCCATTTTTATAGACGACAACATCGTCAACCTCATAAGTTTCAACTTCTTGTAAAACGACAAAATCTCCCATTTTCGCCTTGGTACTCATACCGTCAACTCCGATTTCTATCATAGTAAAACCAGATAATTTAGGTATTTCTTCTGCATCGTTCAATTTTTTAAAATTAAAGAACAATCCTAAAAAGATAATAATACCAACAAATACCCCTATTATTATTTTAATTGCTTTCATGTCTTCCCCCTTTATATCGTATATCTTATCGATGTCTTATGCAAAAAATATGCAAATACAGCAGTTGCTAAAAGACCTACTGTCAATGGATGAGTCAATATACTCCACCATTTCATTCCACCACGAATACATAGGTCTAATGATCCTATAATATCCCCATGTGGTACGAAATTTTCATTGATAAAACTCGTTTCTTTCCTTGGAACAACACCATATTTCGTCGTATCGACAATACGAGCGACATCCTGATGAGTTCCATTTTGATACATGATAATCTCGCTAATATCGTAGGCATCTTTCTCATGCACAAGCATCATATCGCCAATTTTCACTTGATTCCCAAAGCCATCGTAGGTGACTTCCATCAACTTATAGTCTCCTACTTGAAGATTCCAATCAGGATCTTGTGATTTCATGTGATTTGTATACAACCCTAATGTAATAACAAATAGTATCAGTGCTAACACAACCCCCTTGATTGTTTTTTTTAGCATATTTTTCCCTCACATGTTATACATAATATACCACAAAATGAAAAACCAAGCAATGAGAAAAAGATGTGGAATCACATCTTTATCTTTCTTTGATAATTCGTTTCGAACATAGATAAGTAATCACAAAATATCCACCATATATAATGATCAAGAAAATAGCTGTCATTACTATCGATAGAAGTAATTTTTCATGACCGAATGTCTCTAAAATATAGCTTGCAGTTTGAAGTCCAAAACAAGAATGAATGATTGCTAATATCAGTGGGAATAAGAAGAAAATAGCAATTTGAATAAAGAGTGCACGATTGATCATTTTGTCATCGACTCCTAATTTTCTAAGCATTCCATAACGTTCTTGATTATCTGAAGATTCCGATAGTTCCTTTAATGCCAATATCGCAGCAGATGAAATCAAAAAGATAATTCCTAAGTAAAGCCCAATAAATGTCACAATCGCTCCTAGTCCAATACTCGCTTCGTAGATACTGATCTTCGTAACGGCATCTAAATTCGTATTATAAACAATTGGATTATCTTCAAATGCCACGATCTCATTTTCAATCGCCTGTTTTCCCTCATCGGTATCCGCATTATAATTTGCAGACAATTGTTCTGTTACTTTTGATAACGTCTCTACTGCTTGATCAGGAACTAAGATAATTCCCGTATTGATATGATTCGCACTCATTCCGATAAATCCTGGCTTACATTCGTGATATTTCGCATGATATTCTTTTCCGCCAATCTGTAATGTATCCACATATTCAAATGCCTCATTTCGAATCGCTACCATGCTATCAAAATCAGCAATAATCATATATTCATCATCTGCAAGTTCATAAGTGTCTGTTCCATATAATCTTGCTAATTTATTATAATCACTGATTCTTACCACTTGCTCTAATACGTCTACCATCAAACTTGGATATTCTTTCAACACTTGTTCTTTATAATCCCCTAAAGTAGCGCCAAATGTTAAGTTTTCCTGTGTATAAGTATAGAAATGAACAGTATCTTTCAATCGTTTTCCTTTGGAAAACCCTAAAGATGCTAAGTTTTCCTCAATCGATGCCTGGTATCCGTTTGCTTTTTCCACAGGAAAGTCTGTCGTAACTTCATCGAGACGTTTACTAAATTCTACATCGATCGGTGCTAATTCTGTAAGATTTGCAGACATTGCGTTTTTCATAGATAACGCACTAGATAGAATACAGATCGTTAAAAACAACATCAGACAAATAACAGACATAGAACAAACAGTCGTATTAATCTTACTATTGATCTGACGTAATATGAAACTATTAAGCCCTTTACAATATACTTTTTTCCAAGACGTAATCATGCGAAGGACTAATCCAGAAAGTGACCAGAAAATTAAAAACGTAGAAATAATTCCTAATGCGATTGGGAATAATACATCGCTTGTGTCGATTAAATTATTGACGCCTGCTGTTACACAATAATAAGCATAACCTAACATACAACATGCAACAATAAACACAATCGTACAAAGATATGGGTTTTTAATTTTTACTTTCTCTGTTTTCTTGTTGGCCTGTAAAAGATCGATCAATTTACATCGACCAATTTGTACTGTATTTAAAAGCATTACAATAACATACATAATGCCGAAATAGACGATTGTCTTACCAAGTGCACCTGCTGAGAAAACAAAAGTAAACTTAGACATATCTGCTTCAAACATACTAGCTACAAAAACTGACATTCCCTGCGATAAGACAATACCAATTCCAAGTCCAACAAATAGAGAAATGATACCAATCATCAACGTTTCGAAAAGTAAGATTCTCGATATCTTTCCCTTCCCCATTCCGAGAGTCATATATATTCCAAATTCTTTATTGCGTCGTTTCATCAGAAAGCGACTCGCATAGATAATTAAAAATCCAAGAACAAAAGAAACGAATACACTAACTCCGGACAACATTTGATTCATTAATGTAATCAGTTGATGTGTTGAATTGGAAACATTCAACATCGCCGTCTGACTATCGAGAGAGTTAAATAAATAGAAAATAGCGACACCTAAAATCAACGTAAAGAAATAAATCGCATAATCTTTCACACTTTTAGTTATATTTTTTAATGAAAGTTTAAATAACATCGCTCATATCTCCTCCGAGCATTGTTACGACATCGATAATTTGATCGAAAAATTCTTTTCGAGATTGATCCCCTTTTCTAAGTTCATGAAATAGCTTTCCATCTTTGATAAAGATCACACGACTTGCGTAACTAGCTGTAAAAGCATCGTGAGTTACCATCAATATCGTTGCCTTTAATGATTCATTTAAATATTCAAAACTCTCGAGTAACATTTTCGCAGACTTTGAATCTAACGCACCAGTAGGTTCGTCTGCTAAAACCAACTTTGGATTTGTAATAATTGCTCGCGCCGATGCGACACGCTGTTTTTGTCCTCCTGACATCTGATAAGGATACTTCTTTAGTACATCTTTAATATTGAGTCTCCGAGATATTTCTTCGATTCGCATTTCGATCTCGTTTGGTTTTACATTTTGAATCGAAAGTGCTAGAGCAATATTCTCATAAGCAGTTAATGTATCAAGCAAATTAAAATCTTGAAAGATAAATCCGAGCTCTTCCCTACGAAAACGGTTTAATTGATTTCCCTTCAATTTTGTAACATCTTCTCCATCCACATAGATATGTCCACTCGTTACTTTATCGATTGTAGAAATACAATTTAATAATGTTGTTTTTCCACTTCCACTCGCACCCATAATAGCGACGAATTCGCCTTTTCCAACTTCGAATGAAATTCCATCGATCGCCTTTGTCAGATTACTTTTATTTCCATAATATTTTTCAATTTGATCAATTTTTAAAACATTTGCCATATTTTGCTCCTTTCACAACCATCATATACTACTTTACATTAAGATTCCATCGATAGAACTAACAAAACCTTACAAATTTGTAAGGCTTTGCTATGAAGATATCACTTCGTCATAAAACGAATGTTTTCCAAATGTAATCGTAACTGTCGTAGAATTTCCATACTCAGATTCAATTTGAATTTGATGTCCTAATGAATGGCACATATTTTTAACGATGTATAATCCCATTCCGGTAGAAGTTGACTTTTCTCTTCCGTTTTGTCCTGTAAAAGATTTTTCAAATACCCGATCGATATCTTGAGGTGGAATTCCAATCCCATTATCTTTAATGACAAGAGATATTGTATT
>USET01000027.1 GCA_900553765.1 uncultured Mycoplasmatota bacterium | reverse complement strand
AAGCGATGTTTTACCTGTACCAGAGATACCTTGTAAAATAATTAATTTTGTCGATGCTAAAGCAGCGATAAAAATACGAATCATCTCTGACTTATAGTAAAGATGTAATTGACTTGCTGCAAAATTACGGAATAACTCTACCAATTCTTCAAGCGTAAACGTATTATTATAATTTTGTGGTGTATAACTTTGATATGCGATATCCACTTCGTTTAACTTTGCAAAACGCACGCCATCCGCATTTACATTCTCTTCTTCTTTCGTCTCGACTTCTTCTGTTTCACTTTCGTTTGGTTTCAATCCTAAATGAGATACTTTCATTGCTAGAATATCTTCTTTTTCCTTTACCAAACTAGATACTTCGTCGTTTAATTTCGCAACTTCTTCTAATAGTTCTTCTTGCTCTACTAACGTCTTTCTAAAACGAATATACTTACGAACTAAGAAGACAATCAAAAAGATGATAGCTACTACAATTAAAACGAGAAATACGATGACAAGTGCCACAAATACCCATTCTGGACCATTGAAATCTTCTTTATAAAAATTTAGAATTCGCAGATATGCTTTGAAGTCAAACATCTGCTTAATCCCATCGATTGCCGCAATGCAAATCTGTAATAAACTACCAAAAAACTGACTTAAAAATTCATATAAAAAACGAAATACTGTATCCATTTACTCACCTCTATTTTGGAATATATAATACTTGGAAGTAGTCTTGTAACGTATCGTATAATTTCTGATCATCTGTAATAATATAAGTAAATACACGCAACAATACATAAGACTCTTCATTCCATACAAAGTGATCGTCTAGACAAATCGCAATGTGAAATCCCTCTCTCGTGAGACGATAAACTTCTTCTTTGTTGTCGAGATACTCTGTATAAGAAATTTTAAATGCTAGTTTTTCTTTTGTAATATCATTGTCGATGATATTGAGTAGTCTTTTTTGTTTTTTCGGCTTATCTTTTAATGATAAAACATAATCGACCAAATAATACTTTTGATAGATTCCTTTAATAATATCTTGCAATATCTTCACACCGACAAGAGAATATAATACGAATAATTTCTGTTCTTCGATATCTTTATTGTGAAATACTTTTTGTATCGCGTACTCACTATAGAGTTTCGAAAACTTTAAATTATGCTCTAATTCACAGTTGAAAATACGATCTTTATTCACCTTGACGTAATTAATACTAAAATTCTTATCTTTAAACTTATCGATAAATTCTTGCTTTGCGATCAAATCATCCTTCAATTGATTATAAAAATTCACCTCGAATTGATCATCGTGAAAGCCAAGTTCAGATTCGCGGAACTTTGCGATCTTCGTAATGATCGCACGAACGGAATCACACTCACAAACACCATCAAAATATAAGATGTATTGAAACATCGAAAACATATATTTTGCTTTCTTTCGATATTTCGCATCATCTTTTACATTCTCTAATGATTTTTTCAAATAATAGACAAGATTCTTTTCGAATCTTGGATCTACCATCGGATACATATGATAATAACGTGTATTGATATATGCATTAATTAAATCATCGTAAATATCCTGATCAAAGTAATGTCCTAAAATTGCCTGTAAATATTTCTTAATTGCTTTCTGTGAAAAAGAAACATATTCTTTTACAATATTACAACTCACCTATACCAACTCCTAGTAACGATATTCGACCTTTACTACCCCTTCACTACTTCCATCGCTCGAATAATCCTTCGTAACATCCTTTTTATAAAAACGCACCATACTACTGCTTGATGCTTCCATATCAAACGTAAATTGATTGATATAATCGTAGCCATTCATCTTCCCTGTTTGAATATCATAGCCTTGTAGAAACGTCGTACTATTATTATCGACATACACGACATTCGGATCAAATGATAACGTAATTGTGGCAGACACACACTTTTTCTTATCTTCTGTGCTAAGCGCATTATACTGCGCTATCGCCAACTGATCACCGACCTGATAAGAACCAAATGCTTCTTTTACGGTATAAAATAACAAAGTATTTGTAACTTTTACTTCTAGATAAACATCGTTTTCATGATCGATAATCTCATGGCTCAGTCCATACGTTCCAACGACCAACTTAAATTGAGCCGATAATTTCTTGTGATAGGGACTCACAGATTCTGCGACAATTTCTGCAACGACACTGTCACCATCCTTAAATGTCTGGGTTGGAGTAATCGTTACAATAAACTGATCGTTATTACTGTCGTGATAAATCGTTCCTGAATCTTTTGTACTATTACATATGACTGCAGAGGAACAGTTAAAAGAAACTTTATAATCGATATCACTATCACTTTTCAAATGATTGTTTTTAAAACTATTTAAATTAATGACGATATTGTATGGGTCGACTCCATTCCAATAATCGAGAGAATAACTTGCACCATCCTGCGTTAACTTATCACTCTCAAAATAAAAGTTTTGTGTACGAAAGTAAAAATTTAATACTTGATGATAAACGAAACGTCCTAGTGTAAATCCGACTGTTAGAAACGTTAGAACCCCAACTATTGCTACAATCCCACGTTGAAACTTTGTAAGACGTTTAATTCTGATTTTTCGCATGATTTAGTGATTTCCCATATTTTCGTACAAGAGTAATAAAAACAATCATAATCGGTAACATAATTAGTAAAAAGTAGCCAAGCTTACTCGTCAAAATTCGATAGAGATATCCAAGAAAAGGAATACTTCTCACTTGATCTACTTCTCCAATCAAATATTCACTTGATAAAAATAAGCCATCATGAATCACGTAAGTATACTCTTTTTCATTCGTCTTTATAACGCCTTCTACTTGCACAATATCTACTTTACGTCTTCCATTTTCCGTATTGTAATAAACAATCTTATCACCTTTTTGGACAGCTGCGATTTCTTTTTTACCAATCAGTAAACTTCCCGCACGCATGTTTCCACACTTTTCAGATAATCCAACGATCGTCGTACTACCAATTTCACTATCCGAAAACTGATTAAAGGTAAACAAGAAAAAAGTCGTTACAAGTATAATTACTGTGTAACAGGTTATTCCGATATACTTCGCGATTCTCATCTACTATCACCATAATTATTGTACCATAAAACGTTCTAGTTGCAAAGGAGAACAAAAGAAAAGAAGAACTTTCGTTCTCCTATCCTATCCGAAAGGCCGGAGATACTCCATAAGTAGACGTAGCGAAATAGCGATCGCTCCAATTACTCGAAGCAGCTATTAAATAAAAAATGTTGGACGCATTGGAATGTGGAGTTCGAAGCCACCATGCATAAATATTTCCACCAATTTCTTTTTTTACTGCATTACTACGACGTGATGGTGATACTCCCTTACTTGTATAATAATCTAATTGTCTTGTATATTGTGAAGCACTATCATATTCTGTTGCATTCATCGTATCTGCACTTCCAAACACTTCCATTGGCGATAATAAATATATCTTATCGACCGATGTAGTATTAGAAGTTTCCTTGCTTCCATGTCCCGTTACAACCTTAGTATCTTTTAAATTATTTTTAACAACACTCGGTAGCATATTTAAAAACTCTCCATTTAAATATGCCCTCATTTCACTTGCAGGCCATCCACCTGCATTCGTCGACGTCGAATTCATGTTATGTCGTGTTACGACATGTTCAAATTCAATGACAAACCCACAGGCACTTTCAGAAAAGTTATCATCTTCACATTCCTTTGGCGAAGAATTATTTGCAACTCTCACACGAAATGTTCCAAGTCCCTGCAATTCTATTTCTTTTGTATCCCCTACTTTATAAAACGCAGTATTATCGTTCTTCACATTAAATACAATCATCTCCCATGTATCATCTTTAAAAGATGGAGATTTCACACATTCATCTTCTGTTTTTTTACTTTCATCTATTCGAATCTCTTTGTCTGGATATTCTTTTACAAGACAAACACCATCGATAAATCCTTGAAAAGAACTTCGCCCTATATCATCTAACACTAAAAGGAACTTACTCGCCTTAGTCCCACTGTATTCTAGACCTGATGTTTCACTATAAATAGTAGATTGATTCTTACCTACTTCTTGTGTCTGCTTAATCTCTCCGGCTTTGATAATTCCATATGCGCTTTCTCTTGCTGACTCTTTTTTTGCATCTTCGATCACATTCATGATCAATGGTGTTGCAATCAGCGAAATTACCGCTAATATGACAATAACAGCCAACAACTCAAGTAATGTAAAACCATGATTTTTTCTCATTCTCTATTCCTTGCCCTCTATCATTTACTCTTCTAATTTTATTATCTCTTACTCAAGGTCGTTTGTCAATCTTTTCCTTTCCTCCTTATATTCCAAACAAAAAAAGAGAACTAAAAACTAGCTCTCTTTACTTTTTAATCCATCAATTCTTGTTCTAATGCTTCTAATGGTTCCTCATTGAGTAAATCATTTTCTAGTGTGAATTCAGCATTTCTATACTGCTTTGCTCCTGTACCAGCAGGAATTAACTTACCGATGATGACATTTTCTTTTAATCCTGTTAAATGATCTACTTTACCATGAATTGCAGCATCTGTTAAGATTCTTGTCGTCTCTTGGAAAGATGCAGCTGATAAGAAGGAATCAGTTTCCAAAGAAGCTTTCGTAATTCCAAGTAATACTGGTCTACCAGTTGCTGGAATTTTTCCTTCTAGGATAAGTTCTTTATTAACTTCTGTAAATTCGTTGATGTTAACCATCGTACCTGGTAAGAATAAAGAGCTTCCAGAATTGATAATCTTAATTTTTGAAATCATACGTTTTGCCATGATCTCTACGTGCTTATCAGAAATATCTACACCTTGACCACGGTAAACTTTTTGAATTTCCATCAAAATATATTGTTGTACTGTAATTGGATCTGTTACAACGAGTAACTCTTTCGGATTGATTGCTCCAAGTGTTAAACGTTGTCCAGCTTTTACTTCTTCACCTTTTTCAACAGCAAGTTTTGCTCCGTAATTACTTGTGTGTTGCTTTGTCTCTACATCGTTCTTAACACTGATAATAAATTTACCATTCTCTTCTTCGATGTTAGATACAACACCATTGATTTCAGAGATTGTTGCCTTTCCTTTCGGATTACGTGCTTCAAATACTTCTTCGACACGAGGAAGACCTTGTGTAATATCGTCTCCACCGGCAACTCCACCTGTGTTGAAGTTTCTCATTGTCAGCTGTGTACCTGGCTCTCCGATAGATTGTGCTGCCATGATTCCAACTGCTTCTCCTGTTTCTACAACAGAACCAGTTGCAAGGTTACGTCCATAACATTTTTGACATACACCTTGGTGTGTCTTACATGTAAGAACTGTACGAATTGGAACTTTTGTAATTCCTGCAGCCATGATCTTATCTGCAATTTGCTCAGTAATATACGTATTTCTGTCTACGATCATTTCTTTTGTCTCTGGGTGAATAACTTTCTTGCTCGTATAACGTCCTACGATACGGTCTTGTAATGATTCGATTACTGTACCATCGTTTTCATTGATGAATGCTTCTGCAAGTACACCATCTTCCGTACCACAGTCTTCTTCTTTTACGATAATATCTTGTACAACGTCAACTAAACGACGTGTTAAGTATCCAGCTTCAGCCGTTTTTAAAGCGGTATCTACGGCTCCTTTACGGGCACCGTGGGTAGATAAGAAGAACTCAGAGATTTGCATTCCTTCACTGAAGGAAGATGTAACTGGGATTTCTACTTGTCCTCCACTTGGTTTTGCGAAAAGTCCACGCATACCAACAAGCTGAGTATAACTTCCAAGATCTCCACGCGCTTTTGAACTAATCATCGTCGCAATAGAGTTATCTGGATGTTCTTTCAACCATTTTTCAAGTCCATCTTGTACTTTTAATTTTGCCTTTGTCCAGATATCTACAACTTTTTCATAACGTTCATTATCTGTAATTAAACCACGTTTAAATTGTTTATTTACTTGGTCTACCATCGCTTGGCTTTCCTCTAGGATTTCTTTTTTATCTTCGCTTTCTACAACGTCTGAAATAGAAATAGAAATACCAGATAACGTAGAATACTTAAATCCTAAGTCTTTTAATTTATCAAGCATTACTGAAGTTTCAGTTGTTTGATAACGCTTGTAAATCTGTGCGATAACTTTTCCAAGTGCACCTTTATTTAAAGGTGTAACAAGTGGCATTTCACTAATTGCTTTTTTAATGTCGGTTCCCATCGGTAAGAAATATTTACTTGGCGTAACTTTCTCAAAGTTTTCTGCTGATCCATCGTTGATATATTGGAATGTATCAGGGAAAATCTCATTGAAAATTAATTTACCTGGGGTTGTTACTAAATATTTATCTAGGTAGTTATCAGGGAAGATTTTGTGTTTGAAACTACGTGCTGGGATAGCAACACGAGTATGAAGTGTAATCTCTCTTCTCTCGTAAGCCATCAAGGCTTCGTTCTCATCTTTGAAAACGCGTCCTTCTCCTTCTAATCCAGCTTTTTCCATCGTTAAATAATAATTTCCAAGTACCATATCCTGTCCAGGAGTTACGATCGGTTTTCCATCCTTAGGTGACAAGATATTGTTCGCACCAAGCATTAAGATTCTAGCTTCTGCTTGTGCTTCTTCTGTAATTGGAACGTGAACGGCCATTTGGTCTCCATCGAAGTCGGCGTTAAATGCCGCACATACAAGTGGATGCAAACGAATTGCGCGTCCATCGATTAATTTTGGTTCGAATGCTTGGATACCAAGTCTGTGAAGTGTAGGAGCACGGTTTAACATAACCGGGTGCTCTTTGATGACTTCTTCGACGATATCCCATACGCGTTCGTCTTGATTTTCAATCATGCGTTTTGCAGCTTTGATATTACTTGCAATTTCTTTTGATACCAATCCGTGGATGACATGTGGTTTAAATAGCTCAAGTGCCATCTCTTTTGGAATACCACATTGATACATCTTAAGTGTTGGTCCAACGACGATAACAGAACGTCCTGAATAGTCGACACGCTTTCCAAGTAAGTTTTGACGGAAACGTCCTTGTTTTCCTTTTAACATACTAGAAAGTGATTTTAAAGGTCTATTTCCAGGTCCTGTAATATTACGTCCACGACGACCATTATCGAATAATGCATCGACAGCTTCCTGTAACATACGTTTTTCATTTTGAATGATGATGCTAGGCGCTCCGAGATCCATCAATTTTTTCAAACGATTGTTACGAGTGATAACACGACGATATAAGTCGTTTAAATCACTTGTCGCAAAACGTCCACCATCTAATTGAATCATCGGACGGATTTCAGGTGGAATGACTGGAAGTGCATCCAAAATCATCCATTCTGGTTTGTTTCCTGATGAAACGAATGCATTTAATACATCCAAACGTTTGATTAAACGAATACGTCTTTGACTTTGACTATCTTTAATCTCGTCGATTTCTTTTTTAAGAGCTGCAGCTTCTTCTTCTACATTGACATCGGCAAGTAATTCCTTAATTGCTTCTGCTCCCATTCCAACACGGAATGTATTTCCATATTTTTCATAGTAAGCACGATATTCTTTATCAGAAATCGTCTGTTTTTTCTCTAAAGGTGCTGCTCCTGGATCAAGTACCACGTAAGAAACGAAGTATAATACTTCCTCTAGATCACGTGGTGACATGTCAAGAACAAGCCCCATACGAGATGGTACTCCTTTAAAGAACCAAATGTGGCTTACTGGTGTTGCAAGTTCGATGTGCCCCATACGTTCACGACGTACTTTACTCTTCGTAACTTCGACACCACAGCGGTCACAAACGATGTTTTTATAACGTAAACGTTTGTATTTTCCACAGGCACATTCATAATCTTTCGTCGGTCCAAAGATTCTCTCGCAGAATAGTCCATCTCGTTCTGGCTTTAACGTACGATAGTTAATCGTCTCAGCTTTTTTTACTTCACCATAAGACCATGATCTGATTTTTTCAGGTGAGGCAATCGCAATTCTTAAACCTTCAAAGTTATCTACGTTCATTAATCCTCATCCTCCTCTATCATATCATTTTCTAAGGCATCGATTTCATCGTCTGTTGGTTCGATATCTTCATCGTCCATTTCATCTAATTCATCTTCGAATTCATTTTCCTCATCATCCATAGCTTCCGTATCTTCACTCGGTTCCTCTACAACTTCCTCTGGAGTTGTGTTTTTCTCGATTTCATCAGTTGATAAATAAGGCTCGTCATCCTCTTCTTCAAGTTCTTTCAATTCTTTATAATTTCCATCTTGATCGAGAACGGTAATATCAAGTCCTAATGCCTGGAACTCTTTGATTAATACGCGGAATGATTCTGGAATTCCTGATTTTGGAATCGGTGTTCCCTTTACTAATGCTTCATATACTTTGACACGTCCTACAACGTCGTCAGATTTAATTGTCATCATTTCTTTTAAGACGTGAGCTGCACCATAAGCATACAGTGCCCAAACTTCCATCTCTCCAAAACGCTGACCACCAAATTGTGCTTTTCCTCCAAGAGGTTGTTGTGTTACAAGTGAGTATGGTCCAGTAGAACGGGCATGTAGTTTATCGTCAACCATGTGGTGAAGTTTAATCATGTACATAACTCCGACACTGATACGGTTGTCGAATAATTCTCCAGTACGTCCATCGTGTAGCCATTCTTTTCCATCTTCTGGAAGTCCTGCTTCACGAAGTGCATCGATGATTTCCTCACGATTTGCACCATCGAATACTGGTGTTGCCATATAACAATCTAAAGATTGTGCAGCATATCCTAAATGCATTTCTAGAATCTGACCAATGTTCATTCGCGATGGTACTCCAAGTGGGTTTAACAAGATGTCAACTGGTCTACCATCTGGTAAGTATGGCATGTCTTCCTCTGGTAAGATAAGGGAAATAACACCTTTGTTACCATGACGTCCTGCCATTTTATCTCCAACGCTAATCTTACGTTTTTGAACAATGTATACACGAACGATCTTAGATACACCTGCTGGAAGTTCATCGCTATCTTCTTTTGTAAAGATCTTGATGTCGTGAACGATTCCTTCTCCACCGTGTGGTACACGAAGAGATGTATCACGTACTTCACGTGTCTTCTCTCCAAAGATCGCATGCAATAATTTCTCTTCGCTCGTAAGTTCTGCCATTCCTTTTGGCGTTACTTTACCAACTAAGATATCGTCATCTTTGACTTCTGTTCCGATACGGATAATACCATTTTCATCCAAGTTTTTACGTGCTTCCTCACTTACGTTTGGAATATCTCTCGTAAACTCTTCTGGTCCTAACTTCGTATCGCGACATTCAATTTGATAATCTTGAATGTGAATAGATGTATAAACATCATCTTTTACTAAACGTTCATTTAAGATTACGGCATCCTCGTAGTTGTATCCATTGTAGTTCATGAATGCTACTGTAACGTTTTTACCAAGGGCAATTTCACCTTTGTCCGTACTTGGTCCATCGGCAATTACCATTCCCTTAGTTACCTTTTCTCCTGTTTTTACAATTGGTACTTGATGATAACAAGTTCCATTGTTAGAACGTTCAAATCCATTTAAGTAATATGTATCTGTTCCCCCCATTGTCTTTACGACAATTTTGCGAGCATCTACATAATCGACAACTCCGTCTGCTTTTGCCATGACGACAGCACCAGAGTCTCTTGCAGCAATTGCTTCTACTCCTGTACCTACACGAGGTGCTTCCGTTTTCAAAAGTGGAATTGCTTGACGTTGCATGTTAGATCCCATGAGGGCACGTTTTCCATCGTCGTGCTCCAAGAATGGAATGGCACTCGTCGTAATAGAAACAACTTGTTGTGGTGATACGTCCATGTAGTCTACTTCTTCTGCATTTACCATGATATTTTCACCACGATAACGAACTGGAACGCGTTTTTCAACGATCTTTCCGTCCTCAACTATAAGTGCCGCCTGTCCCTCGTTTACGGCAACGACCGAGCCGTTTGAAATTATATCGGTATTTCCTTTGTTATTTCCTTTTGTCTGTTTATAGCCCTTTACAACGAGCTGTTCGTTTGTCATTGAATCGCAATGAAAATATTCTTTCCACTGATCTTTTAATACGCCGCCTGCCGAAGCAAACGCTGCTCTTATAAGTCCCATTTTATTCTCCTTTATATTTATTTGAAATTATTTGATCAGAACCATTGTGAGTATTCGTTGAGTACCCAGCCGTATTTTCCGCTGGTAATAACATTTTTACAATATTCGCACTGACCGCTGTTTGTTACCTCGATAGGAGCTCCGCAGGAGGGACATTCGTGCGATGCGAGTGCGTCTGTGCCCTTTGATGTTTTTACGCCGGTGGTACGGATAAACTCAAGTTTGTAAACCCTATTGTGTCTCTCGGTCTTTGAGCCCGAAATTAGGTTTCCGGTTTCATCATCGGTCGTATAATCAAGCATTGTGGCATTGAGCCTTACGGTCACTACATCGTTCTCTCCGTCGTGTCTGAATGCTGCGATCTGCGTTGAGATTATGCACTGTCCGTCCATATGGTTGGTCTTTTTGCCGTCGATAAACTCCTGAAGCTGTCTCTCATGAACCGAGAAAAGCTTATCGCTTTCATACGGTCTGACTATCTTCCAATTCTTTGCTTCCCATGCTTCCTGAACTCTGAGGAAAACATCGTTTACATATGCTTTTTGCGTTTATCGGCTGATTCTGTGACACTTTTTGCTTTTTTGAAAAAGTCAAACAAATTCATTCGCCATTTATCCTTTCATGAGACTCCTTTGCGTCTCTATATCTGTAAGGAAATTGTATCATATTAAGTCCCGCTTGTCAAGAAGATATATATCTATAATTTTAAAATCGGGACTTGAAGTTGTATCCGCTCTGTGATATAATTTCCCGTGAAAGAATACGCCCCCAAACATTTTTCGGATAAGAAAGGTAAGTGACAG
>USET01000026.1 GCA_900553765.1 uncultured Mycoplasmatota bacterium | reverse complement strand
GTAGGGAAAATTGAAAAACAGATTGTGTATAACAACGTTCGTTACGATAACGTGGTAATGGGCACGGAAATGTCTCAAAATCCAAATGATAAATCGGATAAGTAATCTCTTTGATTCCATCCTTTATTTTCTCTATATCTATATATGGTGTATGACTGAGAACAACTTCTTTTTGAATTTGATTTTTCTTTCTTTTCAAATACGAATCTGGAACATCTATTTGTCTTACAATCCCCTGGTTTGCAAGTTCATAAGTAGAGACTTTCGTTCCATCTTCTTTCTGAAAACCGTGATGTTGATCGATAAATTGAAATACTGAATTTTCTTTTGGAATTCGTTTCCAACAAATGTCGCAATATTTACACTTTGTCGTTTTCTTATGTTCACAGTAAATTCCGATTGGACATGGATTAACATTTGGTTCTTTTAATCTTTCTTCTAAAGTTTTCCGATCACGTTCAATCATCGGCATCATACGGCTTGTAATCGATGTCATATCGAAATAGCATATGATATCATTTCCATTTTGATCTTTATGATAGACTGGTTTCCCATCTTCTAAGGTTCCATCAAAGACATATTCATGATTTAATACAGCCAGATAATAGCGAAGATTTGGAATCATATGATCTAATTGATCTTTCTTCAAATCTTGCTCTATAAAATAGCGTTGTACCGCAAGATCATAGACGTAATGTCCAGCAGCATGATACCGATCCATTAGTTTTTCTCGGTAAGCAATATACTTGTCTTTCGGCATATATTCTTCTAGCATCACATCAGTATCTTCTAGAAGATAGTATATTCCATCTTTTCCCTTTTGAAAAATAGAAGTGAACGATCTTTTCCCGTTCTTCGTTTTCGTACTTCCTAGATTCAAAAACTTTGCACTCGTCGTCGCTTTTGCCTCGATGATACGAAATCCATCGTCCGTCTCATTGTATATATCGACATAGCAGAGATATAAAATTCCGTGTCGCTTAAATTCAAAACATTCCTGATCTTTCGTATTTCTCGCATAGGTAAAAATCCCATCAAAATATTCTTTTGCTTGTATCCCTGCAAGCTGTTCTACCTCGTTATAGTATGGAAGCATCACTTTCAAATGTTCTTCTTTCGTTCGATTGCTATCAGACCCACCTTCGGATAAGTTCTCAAGTAACTCTTGTAATTCAAAGGCTTGTTCTTCCTGTTTATATTCTGCAAATGTCATTTTACTCGTCAAATCTTTTACATTCAAGTTTTCCAATCCTGCATATCTGGGGCATCTCATAAGTTGTATAAACTTTGTTTTGGTAATTGCCATCTTTTTACTCCTATTTAATCGTTGTAATGATAAGTGGTGTTGGTTTTTGAAGATGGTCTCCAATTTCAAAACAATCTAAAACAGTTTGAATTTTAAGATCTTTCTGGTTCAGATAAACCTTCAAAAGTTCTTCTTGTTCCATAACGAGATCCCCTTCTTTTTTCGTCATTACAATACCGACTGTAGGATCGATCTTATCGTGTAATTCTACTCTTCCTCCGCCGATGGAGCGAACGATTTCTCCAATTCTTTCCGTCTTGATATCACTAATGATTCCACCCTTAGATGATTGTACGGAGAAAATTCTTTTTGAAACAGGAATTTCATCTATCTTTCCACCTTGTGCTTCTACCATTTCTACCAATTTTAAGTAAGCTTCTCCAGATTGTAATTTTTCCTCTACCAATTGCCTGGCTTTCTTCGTAGAAATACCTTTTCCCATCGATACCATCGTCGTTGCAAAATGCATTGTAAGTTCTTTAAAGTCTTCCGGTCCATTTCCTTGCAAGAAATCGATTGCCTCTAATACTTCTAACCCATTTCCTACAGCCAGTCCTAATGGTTGCTCCATACTCGTAAGTACACAACGTACTTCTTTATGATATTCTTTTCCAATCCATACCATCAATTTTGCAAGTTTTTTCGCACTCTTGACGTCCTTCATCAATGCTCCGTCTCCTACTTTTACATCGATCACGATCTTATCTGCACCACTTGCTAATTTCTTACTCATGATACTAGATGCGATTAAAGGAATCGATTCTACCGTTCCACTGACATCGCGAAGTGCATACATCTTCTTATCTGCTGGAACTAAGTTTCCAGTTTGTCCAACAACCGCACATCCAATACGATTGACTTGATCGATAAAATCTTCTTCCGATACTTCTGTATGAAATCCAGGAATCGATTCTAACTTATCGATCGTTCCACCTGTATGTCCAAGCCCACGACCACTCATCTTTGCTACTTTTACTCCACACGCTGCCACCAAAGGAACTAGTGCGATCGTCGTCTTATCTCCAACCCCACCAGTCGAATGTTTATCCACGATCGTTCCTTCTATCTTAGAAAGATCTACAACATCTCCAGAATGTAACATCACGTCTGTAAGCGCTAATGTTTCTTCTTTCGATAACCCATGAATTGCTATCGCCATCAAAAATGCACTCATTTGATAGTCAGGAACTTTTCCCTCGACATATCCCATGACGATTTCTTTGATTTCTTCTTTTGTTAATACTTCATTTCTTCTCCTCTTATTAACGATTTCTAGTATCATTTTATCACCCTCTTCTTTATTATAGCATGTTTCCTTTCGTTTCCAAATCGAAAGAAAGAAAGTAGACACTTTTTGTCTTCTAATTTCTTTCTTAATTGCCCTGATTGTCTCAATGTTCTTTCCATATAGTTAACAATTAGTATTGCAAGCATACGCAAAAACATGTATAATTAGTCTAGGAGGATGAAACATGGATAAATTGCGCCGAGAAAGAGAAAGCAGAGGATGGTCCTATAAAGATGCTGCAAAATTAGTAGGAATTAGTAAACCATTTTATTGGCAACTAGAAAACGAAAAGAGAAACTTCACTTACGAGCTAGCAATTCGTGTGGCATTGGTCTTCCAAACGACTCCAGACGAATTGCTCTATCAAGATGTAATGAAACGCTTAAAAAGAGAACATCGCTTATAATATGAAACGAAAACAAGGATTATTCATCCTTGTTTTTACTTGATAAAAAGGTTACTTTCTCCGCAACCACTTCTGTAATATATTTACGATTTGCCTCAAGGTCTTCATATGTTCTCGTTTGAATTCTACCCTTCACGCCAAGCAAATCTCCTTTTTTCACATACTCTACTGTATTTTCAGCAATTCCACTCCAAAGCACACACGAAATAAAATCTGTATCATATTCCCCATTCATATTTTTATAGCTTCGCGGAACAGCCAATGTAATATTTGTCACTTTTTTCCCATTTTCTGTTTGATGTAGTTCTGGTTCCTTCACTAGCCTACCAACGAGTACAGTTTGATTCAGCATATATCCCTCCTTTCATCCCTAGCATATAGAAATAAAAAAAGAAATACAAATCAATTATTTTGTATTTCTTTTCTCTCTTCCTTGCATTTTTAAAATAGAGACTCTCATTCTTTTTTTAGTTCTTATCTCTACATTACACACTTACATAAATTCGTAACTATTTACAATTTAATTTTACTTTAACAGAATCGATTTTCTGATCGCTCGTAGCTTTGATCATTGCTTTTGTACTATCTTTACAATCTTCGAACATACTTAAATCGAATCTATCTTTCTCATCGACATTTTCACTTTCGTTCATATCTCTGAGTGCACCTAGCGTTACTTCGTAATCCATTGATACCCCTGTCACTAAAGTTCCATATCTTTCATAATACGTCGTTGCATATTCCTTCATTTTTTTCTCTAAGTCTTCTGTACTTTCTTTTCCACAACCTACCATAGCAATAGATGCTACTAAAATAAGTGCTAACAATGCTTTTTTCATTATAACTCCCCCTTATACTTGTTCCAAATTTTCATCCATAACTTCTTTTGTTTTTCCGGTAACATTCGACTCATTGCACCAGATAACAAACACAGTTTCATCTTTTCCTCATCTGTCTCTTTCTCTAATATTTCCTCTATCCATGACGGACAATTTTTAGAAACATGCGCTTCATAATTGATATGAGAACTTCGATTAGATATCGTGTTCTTCGGAATTTTATCATTTTTGGAACACTCATCTATTATTATTGTATCACATTTCACATCACTTTTGGAATTTTTCGCTTTTTTTGTAATATTTATCGTGTTACGTTCTGTCAAGAAGGCATCTTTCATTACGATTGCTTGACTCGTAATAGAGCTTTTTGTATTTTCTCCTAAATGTATCATTTTCGCACCAATATCTTTTTCTTGCCGAGAAGAAATAAGTGTACACTGCCACATTTTCGCACTCGCTCCATTTCCTTTCAAGATGTAACTTGGATACCCCATTTTCACATGATCTCCCATGTCACATTGAATCCACTCTAAATATCCATCTTCCTCTACAATAGAACGTTTTATGCTGAGATGATCTAATGATGTATCATTCGAAAATGAAATATAGTGACACTTAGCTTTCTTTTTTACATAGATCTCAACTTCGGATATCATGAAAGATTCTCTCTTCGAAGTTCCCTTAGAATCTTCTACATAAGTAAGTTCACTTCCTTCATCTACGATAATTAATGTGTGTGGAAACGAACTGATCTCTGTATCGCTTTTTTGAAAAAGACTCGTAAATGGTACTTCTACTTTTGTATGAGGTGGAACATAAATAAAAGTTCCTCCATTCATGAGTGCTGTATGTAATGCACTATATTTATTCTCATCGCAGCGAATCACATGTTGAAGACAAGGACGAACCAGTTTAGAATACTGATCCCAAGCAGTACGAAGGTCACAGTAAACGACCTTTTTCTCATCCTGTAAAAAACTTTGATCTTGATTCTCACAATCCCCTACAATCGGAAAAATTCTATTGATACTTAAATTTACATCAGGTCCAAAATTAGGAGTTGGCTGTTCTATATATGAACGAAAGGACTTTTCGCGTAATTGTCTCACCCATTTTGGTTCTTCTTTATAAAGTTCTAACACATTTTGATATTGCTGTAACCAAGTTTCTCTTTTTTCATCCATAATATCAACTCCGACAGTTTCATTATACTAGACTTCAAACAAAAGAAAAAGAGAAATTTGTAATTTCTCTTATAAATGTTTTTGTGGAGCTTTTCCTTTTTTCGTATAACGATTTGTTACAATTTCAATATTTGTCCGTTCAAACACTTTCCAAATTTGATAAATATAAGTAAGGTCTTCCTTATTTGCATTTTTTAACAACTCATCCAACATCTTTTTGCTTTTGATCCAAGCGTACTTTCTGTCCTTTGAATATTCGACATATTGATCTGGAACAAACACTGGATGGCGACTAAAAGTTCCTGTTAATAATTGCTTTTTTGCATCTCCGTTTTCATGATATTCTGGTGGCTGACGAAAATCATTTAAAATATAGGCAACCCCTTGATCGATATAAGCAAAATATCGTGGAGATTCTTCCTCAAAATATAAACTATTATCTTTTTCCCATGCGCTTATGTGCTGTGCTGCTACATTTCCATGACGTAATCCTACAGCGATTGCCTCCTGATGTACATCAGAATCTACTTTCCCTATAGAAACCAAGCTCACCGGCGTCAAGTTACACTGTAACTCAGCAATTTTTTCCCTTCTGGATTTCTGTAGACATTCTTTTGATAATTGCTTAGTATTTTGACCTTGATACCATTCTAAGAAACGTCCGTAGACGATTGCCGCATCTGCTAAATGTCTCGGATTATATTTTATTGCTGAAAACGGTTCGAACTCATACGATGATGGAACTTTCTTCCGATCGTAAATATCGATATATTCTCCCGTTTCCGGATCTTTATAAGCGAGGTTTATAACTCCATTCACATTATAAACATAAACATCTTTTTCCATCTCCTCGTAACATGAACGTGATGCTCCCGCCACATTGGAACTCATCGTCGACGCTTTTATTAAAAAATCGAGTCCCTTTTTCATCAATTTAATTGGTTTTTGATAAAAATTATCGTTCATTTTGTTTTCCTTCTTTCTCTTCATTTAAAATTTTTTCTAACCCCCACCATGGAAGTAATACACACTTTTTACGATTTGGTTGTTTTGCAATATCATCATATACAATGGTATCTTCTAAAACATTCGCATCGTATTCTTCTCCTTCGATCATTGCTTCAAACTGCTGTAAAATAACTTCAGCTTCTTCTAACGTTTTTCCGATCAGTGTTTGAATCATCAATGAAGTAGAACTCGTACACATCGCACAAGCTTCACCGTCGAAACGAAGATCAACAATACGTCCGTTCTCAAGCTTGGCCATAAGATGAACTTCATCGATACAACTCTCGTTAGATGTATCTGCTTTTCGATAAGTTTTGTCTGAAACAAGCCCTCTATGAACTGGATTCTGATAGTGCTTTAAGATTATTTCTCTTCTTTGATTTGCATCCATATTTTCTCTTCTTTCATATGGCTTATTATATCGAAAAAAGAAGGAAAAAGCAAGAAAAATACCTTGCGGTATTTATCTAGATTCTACAATTAGTTTGATCGCCGTTCTCTCTTCACCATCTATTACAATATCAGTAAATGCGGGAATACAAATCAAATTTTTCCCGGACGGCGCAACAAATCCTCGTGCGATTGCAATTGCCTTAATTGCCTGGTTTAAAGCTCCTGCTCCAATCGCCTGAATTTCTACACTACCTTTTTCTCTAAATACATTGGCAAGCGCTCCTGCAACACTATTTGGATTTGACTTCGTTGAAACTTTTAATGTTTCCATAATATTTTCATCATTCCTTTCTCTGTTCAATTTATCATATGTCATTTGAAATGATTACAGAACAGTTTTAGAAAAAATATACCTTTCTTTCGAATAATATAGTATAATAAAAACGGTGATAGAATGAAAAAGAGAAAAACACCAACATGGTGTTGGTTTATTGTTTTATGTGTTTCAGTTTTTGTATTTTCCCTAGCCGGCTTTAAAATATTATTTTGGCATCAAGATAACAAAGATACTGCAAAACAAATAGATGACTTGGAAGATGAAGTCAAAACAACTGAAGTAGAAGCCCCAGCCGAAGAAACTATGGTCAATGCCCCAGAAAATCAAACTCCAGATAACGATTATTGGAATTATATTAAACTCCCACTCATCAATGTCGACTTTAACGAATTGAAAAAGAAAAACAGCGATACAGTTGCTTTCCTTAAAGTAAACGGTACGAACATCAATTATCCCGTCGTACAAACGAATGACAACAGTTATTATTTGACACATTCATATGACAAGCAAAAAAATGATGCCGGTTGGGTATTTTTAGATTATCGAAACGATATCAATAATCTAAGTCAAAACAATGTCATTTATGCACACGGAAGATATGATTCTACGATGTTTGGATCTTTAAAAAATGTATTTAAAAATAAATGGTATCAAAACACCGATAATTACGTACTTCACTTATCAACTCCTACATATAATAGTTTATGGCAAATTTTTTCCGTTTATAAAATTCCGACGGAAACTTACTACATTACAACCTCGTTTGGAACGACTGAGTCTTATCAGAAATTTCTAACGACGATCCAAAGTAGAAGTGAACTCAAATTTAATGCAACAGTAAATACAAATGATAAGATTCTTACTCTATCTACATGTTATAACGATAAAGAAAAAGTAGTATTGCATGCCAAATTAATTAAACAACAAGCAAAATAAAAAGCATTTCTAATCGAAATGCTTTTTTTGTTAACCATTTATTTTGTTATAAACTTTTTTTGAACTAAATACAACTGCAAATAATCCCATTACTGCCATTGCAACATAAGTTGTAATCCCATCGAATGTATTAGGGTTTTCGCTTACTGTTGTATCTGGAGCTGGTGTTGGCGTTGGTGTAGGTGTTGGTTCTTCTGGTACAACTGGTGCTGGTTGAAAATCAGCTGCATCTAATGCTGTATATTTTTCTCCTGTAGGAGCTTTTGTCTCATCTAGGAAAAGTAATACTTGGGCAGGTTTTCCTGCTTCTTTATCATAGCTAACTGCTGCTTTTACACCATTATATTCAATATTCATTCCTGCTACTTCTTCAGTAGTTAATGCATCAGTATACAAAGTTGGCACAGTTGCAGATTCACTATCATTTACTAATGTTACATTGTTCATAGTAAGTGATGGTACACTTAAGTCTGGTGCCTTTCCTTTTGTCAACTCAATTCCTCCGTATCCATTTCCAGAAACATCGATTGTACCTTCTAATGTAAGGTTTGCTCCATTTGCACTTAAACCTACATTACCACCTGTTAAAGTGATGTTTTTAACTGTTACATTAGCGTTATATGCTTGAATCACATATACTCCTCCATCATATGGATAAGCTGCATCGCTTCCCCATACTGTGTTATCATTGCTTCCACCTTTGAAAGTTCCAACATATGTAATTTTATGTCCTTGACCATCGATCACTTTATCTGATGTAACATTTACTTTATGTGTTGTCTCAATGTCATTATTCAATATAATTGTTTTTACAGTTGGATCTTCTGCTGCTTTTACAAATGCCTCAGCAGTTGATACTGTTTCAGTTTCTAAAGCACTTACATTTACCATTGGAACAATAGCAAAAGCAAGAGCACAGAAACCTAAAATTCTTTTTAAATTCTTTTTAAATTCTTTTTCATATTCTCTCCTCTTTCTATCATATTCAAATGAATCATTTTTGTGTATTTAGTCCATATCACCCTCTCCGATTTTACTATATCACATATCCATTCTTTTGAGAAGCGAAATCTAAAATAAATCATGTCAAAAATTGTACATTTTTTGCAAATCATTGCATATTATAGTAAAAAAGAAAAAAAATAAAATTTTTTTCAAAAAAGTTATTGACATTTACTTATATTCTGGTAAAATTAGTATTGCCTACTTGATTTAAGTAGTTTGAAATGCGGGTGTAGTTTAATGGTAGAACCCCAGCCTTCCAAGCTGACTACGTGAGTTCGATTCTCATCACCCGCTCCATTGAGGAATCTGCTCGGAACAATTACCGAGTTTGATATATAAATCTATCGAAAGATAGATTTTTTTGTGTCTCGAACTCCCACATGTGAGCTTGAAAGATATATATAAATCATCCATCCAAAAAGAAAGGATGGTGAATTATGTTAAAAGTTATAACAAAAGAAATACCTATTGATGAGGAACTTAAAACAAGAATCCAGTTTATTTGCGATTTTTGTAATACTACGCCAACATTTATCAATGGTTCTATTCGTAAAGTTGAGAAAACTAATATCAATTATATAGAGCCAAATAAAATAATCATCAAAGGTACAACATTTCTAGCTTTTAATCATGGTAGAGATGTTTATGTAGAAAATTTACAAAAACATATTAATATTAGTGATTTACAAGAGTTTATTAAAAATCTATAACTATTGACATTATTTTCAAAAGTGATATTATATATAACCAATGAAAGAGGTATGCTCTAGAAATGGAGGTACATCTATGAAATATAAACACAGACAATTAAAATTAATTAATATCAATTATTTTGAGGAGTCAGTAGTATTTAGACTTTACTAGATACTTTTGACTCCTCTTTTTTTGTAAAAGGAGTTGAGTTTATGGAATTATCTGATAAGGAAGTTAAAAAAGTAGCTGGTCTTTATATGCGAGTTAGTACCGAAGATCAAGCTCGTGAAGGATTTAGTTTACCGGAGCAAAAAACACGATTAGAAGACTATTGTAGAGCCAAAGGTTATGAAATTGGAGATTATTATACTGATGAGGGAATTAGTGCTAAAAAAGGAAATTACAGGCCCGAATTTGAAAGATTAAAAGAAGATATTAAATCTAAAAAGATTGATAAATTAGTTGCAATTAAAGTAGATAGATTAACTAGAAATAATTATGATGGTTTTTGGCTACTTAATTATTGTGAACAACACGATGTAAAAATTGAATTAATACTAGAACCTTATGATGTATCTACTGCTAATGGTGAAATGATATTTGGAATGAATTTAGTATTTGGTCAAAGAGAAAGAAAAGAAATTGGAGCAAGAACTAAACGAGCTATGGAAGAAATGGCATTATCTAAAATACACCCTAGTAAAGCACCATATGGCTATATTAGAAACAAAGAAACAGGACATTTAGAGATAGAACCTATTGAGGCACAAGTAGTTAAAGAAATATTTGAACTATGTAAAAAAGGACATTCTACAAGAAACATAGCAAGTATTATGAAAGATAATAATTCATACTTGAAACAAGGTAAATGGCGAAGTGACCGAGTCTATAAAATATTAACTAATTCTATTTATATAGGTGTATTTGAATATGGAAAATATAAAAGAAAACCACAAGACGTTTTAAGAGTTAATAACTATTGTGAACCTATTATTGATGAACAAACTTGGAATGTTACAAGAGCAAATTTAGAGAAAAATAAACACTCTAATTATGGAGAACATATTCATTTATTTACTTCAATAGTTAAGTGTCCAGATTGTGGTGTAATACTTTCTTCTACTAATTCTTTTAAAAATAGTGGAACTGAAAAAGAAAAAGTTTATTATCATTTGACTTGTAAAAATGCTAATTGTAAATCAAAAGGACTTCATTATAGTTCAGATAAAATAGAACAAAAACTAGGACGTATTTTAAATGAATTAACTAGATATATGTATGATGCAGATAATGAAATTATAGTTTGTAATTCTACTAAAACTAAAGAGATTAAAGACATAGATAATGCTATTGAAAAATTAAAACAACAAGAGAAAAAGTTAGTAGATTTATATTTAAGTTCTACCCTAAATGTTGAAGTAATTAACCACAAAAATGAAGTAATAAAAAAAGAAATAGATAAACTAAACCAAAAGAAAAACAAACTAGATCCAGATGATGACTTTAAAGATTATACAGTAGAATTACTTAAAAAATTAGATTGTGATTATCAAGATGATAACAATATTTTATTTCAAAATAAACTAGGATTTTCATTTTTAT